>JAJRCP010000055.1 GCA_028678885.1 Methanomicrobiales archaeon | reverse complement strand
TGGAGGAAAACCTGGAGGGGGTAGTGGAACGGCGAATCCACGAATATTCCAATTATATCCAGGGTCTAATGCATCTGAACCAACGTTATGATATCTGGCTTCGGCTATCCAAAAAGTCCTATAAGAAGGGGTTCAACTCGTTACAGCTGCTGGGAAAGGTGCTCATCGAACTGTTCAAGAGTGAGCTTCCCATCATTGAACGCATGCAGGTAACTTTCTTAACAGACGAAAGGGCGATAGGAGAACAGTACCGGAGGGCACTCTCTACGTATGAGGCTAGGGATGCCCGGGCGAGAGGGCTGACCGACGAAGAGGTGAAGACCTTCTATGGATGTGCCCTCTGCCAGTCCTTTGCCCCCCCTCACATATGCGTGATCACTCCCCAACGGTATGCAAACTGCGGAGCCATTAGCTGGTTCGATGGAAAAGCGGCGGCGAGCATTGATCCCGATGGCCCTATCTTCGCCATCGAGAAAGGGACGTGCTTGGATTCCGTGAAGGGAGAGTATCAAGGAGTGAACGAGAATGCCCGCAAAAAATCCCTGGGTGAGGTCGATCGGATCTGGTTGTACAGTGCATTCGGCTACCCCCATACATCCTGCGGGTGTTTTGAGGGCATTGCCTTCTATATACCAGAAGTAGAAGGGTTTGGGATCGTCCACCGGGGATTTAATGGATTGACCGTGAACGGACTCCCTTTCTCTACTATGGCCGATTCCACCGCAGGGGGGAGGCAGATAGACGGATTCCATGGGATCTCTCTTGAATACATGCGGTCTCCCAAATTCCTGCTTGCTGAAGGAGGATACGATGCGGTGGCGTGGATGCCCGCCGATATTAAGGATCGCATGAAGAGCTATATTCCCATGCAGATATATGATCGGATCGCCACCGAACAGAATACTTCTGATCTGGCGGGGCTCAAGGAATTTCTCCGTTCGCACGAACACCCGGTGGTACGCCGGTGGAAACAGGCTGAAACGGGGATCTCTGTTTCCACCCTTCCGGTTTTCTCCGCGGGAGACGTCCCTCTGATCACAAACGGGGTCCGTATTATTCTGAAGAATGCCCGTATCTATGCCGATCGGGTGATTATTGAGCCGCTCCGGAAGGAAAGGAAAGGGTGAGGAGCATGGTGGAAAAAACTCCCGAACATGAACTTGCACAACTGTTGGGACCGCGTCTCCTCTCGCTCCTCTCCGGTCAAGAACGAGTGGAACTCGAGCAATTCGAGATGGAGATTGGGGAACTCGAGCTATGGCTCTCAACTAGAGGGAACTCGATTGCCGCCCATGAGCAAGTGAAAGAACAACCGGCCCCCCCTTCCCTTATCGAGGAACCATTCTCTTTTCCCGCCGAAAAATTTCCCGGCAAAGTCAGAGAGGTTACCTTAGGGGCGCGACCGGCTGACGGTGGCACCCGGGGACGCACCGTGACTATCGGAGGAGCAACCGCTCCGGCGTACTGGTATGATTGTGCACCTCCCCGACTGCCGGTGATCGCGCTAGATGTCTTTGATATGAATATTGCCCTGCCTCGTCCCTTGAAAGAGAATATAGCCGATGTAATGGAGGATCCGGCTGCTTGGGCCCGGAAGAATGTGGAAAAGTTCGGAGCTGAGGTGGTGACCATCCACTTGATGAGCACCGATCCCCTAATCCGGGACACTTCGCCATCAGATGCAGCCAAAACCGTGGAAGAAATTCTCCAGGTAGTGGATGTACCTCTGATCATCGGCGGATGCGGGGATCCCCGAAAGGATGCAAAGGTGTTTGCGCGAGTGGCGGAAATCGCCTCAGGTGAGCGTGTGCTCCTGAACTCGGTGACCCTAGATATGGCCCAAGCGCGTACCCTGGAAACGGTTGCTACGGCCGCAAAGGAGCATGGACACCTGCTCCTGGCCTTTACCGGCCTCGATTTGAATAGTGCAAAAGAGCTCAATCGCAGGCTGTATGCCTATCTCCCACCTGAGCAGGTGGTAATGGATCTCACCACTGCGGCGCTAGGGTATGGACTGGAGTACTCCTTCACCATTCACGAGAGAGCCCGCATGGCTGCTCTTATGGGAGATGGGGAGCTCCAGCATCCGACAGTATCAGGCTCCACCAATGCTTGGGCAGCACGAGAAGCCTGGATGGCTCTCGATCCGGTCTTTGGACCGAGGGAGGTGCGGGGGCCCCTTTGGGAATCGATTACCGCCCTCTCTCTCCTCCTGGCAGGATTAGATCTGCTCATGATGATGCACCCAGCGGCGGTCCAGACAGTACGAGAAGTCACCCGCCATCTTCTAACAACGGGTAAAGCAGAAGGTGACAAGGGGATGACCTGGATCGGGACGGAGATCTGAACCATGGAGGAAAAGCCAAAGCGACGAAGCATCAGGGATATCAGCCCTATCGATGTCTATCGTCTCCTTCCCGGAACCGCCTGCAAGGAGTGCGGTGAACCGAATTGTATGGCCTTTGCCACCCGTCTTGTGAATGGAGAAGTCCAGCTGGAGGACTGCCCACCCCTTCGAACGCCAGAACATCAGCTTCGTTACCTTCAGCTCCAGGAACTACTGGCACCTGCGGTGCGAGCGGTGACCTTTGGCTCTAAAGGGAAGGCGATGACCATTGGTGGAAAACATGTCCTTCTGCGGCATGAGCTCACGTATCATCATCCCCCTCCACTGGCCATTGAGGTATCCGATCGGATGGGAGAGAAGGAGATCGAGGAACGGGTGCGGAAGGTTCAGGCGCTCTCGTACCTGTATATCGGCAGGGATCTCCACCTAGATGCAGTGGCAATCCGCTCTGTTTCCGGAGATGCTGCAACATTCGCCTCGGTAGTAAAAAAGGTAGTATC
>JAJRCP010000054.1 GCA_028678885.1 Methanomicrobiales archaeon | reverse complement strand
ATTCTGGGAGTGCATCCGGCTGAGATCTCCCGTCTGACTGAGTACCTCCCACTTGAGGAGGCCCGGGATCTGATGAAGGGTGCCCTATCCCGTGCCGCTGTCCATGTCTATGAAGGCCGTGCCATTGCGCTGAAGAGCGGTCGCCCCCATTATCCGGTGGACGAGGATCTCCTCCAGGCATCCAATGAAGTGCTCTCACATGCCCTGCAGCTCGGGAAAGAATGCAGCTGCGCCATCCAGGTGCACGCAGAGAGCGGCCCCTGTGCCGATATCATGGAGATGGCACGAGCGGTGGGAATGTCCCCCGACCGGGTGGTAAAACACTATGCAGTCCCTGAGACACCACTGATCCCCTCCCTTATGGCGACTCACGAAGCGATTCCCGCTTTATGCCGGGAGAAACGGTGGTTCACTATGGAGAGTGATTACATGGACGAAAACTCCCGTCCAGGGGCGGTAATCGGACCTCGATCGGTGCCGCGGATGACCCATCGCCTTCTGGAGAACGGGAGTATCAGCGAGGAGGATGCCCACCGCATCCATGTCATCACACCGGAAAGAGTCTACGGCGTAGAGATCACGATATCCTAGAAAAACCCGTTTCTTTTTATCCGTTCTCGTCCCATTAATCAGTACAATGTATCTGAAGATCCACCACACCCCCCGCGAGGGGGATATCGTTGCGGTGTGTGATCAGGAATTGATCAATACCACGCTCGAGTGGAACGGGCTTTCGGTGCCGATCTCGGAATCTTTTTATGGTACGACCCGTGCAACTGAGGAAGAGGTATGTGCAGCCATGCGTTCTGCCATGTGTATCAACCTTATGGGCAGGAGGGCGTTTGCCTGTGCGCGAAAGCTCGACCTGGTCGACGCGAACGGATGCCTGCTGATCGGGGATGTCCCGCACGCCCAGATCTTCCGGATCTAGTGCCATGAGCATCAGGGATACATTCTGCCCTCGCTGCGGAAAACCGTCAGTAGGGGTCTGTGAGGTCTGCCGAGGGGAGGCCGCCCTGGCAATCTCCATCGAAACCCGCATCAGTGCGCCATACTGTCCTATCTGCGGGGCCACGCGGGAGAAAGGAGGCTGGATGAATATTCCGAGAGATCGAGAGGATGTGAAAGAACAGCTCGTCCACTCTGCCATCACCTTTCACCCCGATGTGCAGCACCCCCGCAACTCCTTCTCCTGCAGGGACTGGAGTTCCAACCGGTCCACCTGTTTAGTCCGGGCGGAGGGTGTCTTCCATGGACACCCCGTTCAGGAGTCGCGGGAGGTGGAGATCTTCTGGAAAGGGGAGCTCTGCACCCGATGCAGCCGGATGAGTGGAGGTTATTATGAAGGAGTGGTGCAAGTGCGTGCCACAAGGAGGCCCTGTACAGAGCGGGAGAAGGACTCTGCCATCCGGGTCGCTGAGGAGATCGAGAGCACTCTCCGGGAAGGAGGGGATCCCCTGTCGTTCATCTCCCGTATCGATGAAGTACATCAGGGAATTGATATCGTGGTGGGCACCCAGGCAATGGGAAGGATGATCGCCCAAGGGATCCTCTCCCGACTAGGAGGATCCCTCAGCACGCATCCGAAACTGGTAGGAGAGAAAGACGGGGTCTCTCTCTACCGGGTAACCTACGCGGTCCGTCTGCCCCGCTTCCAGAAAGGAGACGTGATTGATGTTGGCGGCAAATACCAGGAAGTACGGGAAAGTACCAGCAAACTGATCACCCTCTACGACCTGCAGACCGGAGATGTCCGGGTGACCCGCCCTCTGCAGGAATGGCGCCGGGTGGGTAATGTTTGCGAGGCACAGAAGGCATTGGTTGCCTACTTCGAAAAGAACATCCTCGGGCTCATCGACTCCCGCAACGGAGTGACCCGCGAGGTTCCCGTCATCCCCTGGATTGAGGCTGCGCCTGGTAACACCATCCGGGTTGTGCCGGATGATGAGCGGAACACCCTCGTTATTGTGGGGTGAGGAGATGCGGGTCCGGCGGGTACCGAAAGACCATCTCTCAACCTTGTGCCAGAGTCCTTGGTATAATACCCGCCGCCACCCGTACGTGGAGGGGAATATTGCCTATGTTCCCGTGCGGGATGAGTACAACGCTGAGCTAGAGCTCCCTGAGCGGAAACCCTACCACAACAGGGGGTACTACCAGATAGGGGACCTGATTCTCTTCCATGGACCCCGTCCTTCACCAGAGGAGCTAGAGGCGGTCATATTTTGGACACATCCGAGGGGGGTGCTCTGGGTACGCTGTCTCTCTGAGGTGACCCGCATGCCTGACTGCGAGCTCCTGTATGGGGAATGTGGAGAGGTCTGTCATATCGAGAACGGATACCGGTACTGGCTGGACCCTTCCCGCATCATGTTCGCTCAGGGAAATCGTGAGGAGCGGGCCCGGATGGGTGCCCTCGTTCGCCTTGGCGAACGGGCAGGAGATCTCTGTGCCGGGATTGGGTACTTCACCCTGCCCATGGCCAGGGCGGGTGCCCGGGTGCATGCAATTGAGCTAAACCCGCTTGCATACCAATTCCTGCTCCGTAATGCAAAGGAGAATGGTGTCGAAGACCGAGTGCAGGCAGAGTGCGGAGACTGCCGGACACTTCTTTCGGGCATCTACGATCGCTTGGTGATCGGGCACTTTGATATGCTTCCCCTTTTAGCAGGGGCACTCAGATATGTTCATGAAGGAAGTGTTCTTCACCTGCATACCATCGACCCGTGCGAGGCAGAGATCCGAAGTACCGTGAAAGGAGCGGGTTTTTCTCCCACCATGGCGATCCATAGAGTGAAAAAGTACGCTCCGGGGCGGTGGCATGTGGTCTGGGATGTGACGCTCTAGATGAACGAAACGCTTGCGGGTAGGATGGTGGTGCTGGGGGTAACGGGAAGCATCGCTGCCGTAGAGGTGGTGCGGCTCGCCCATATGCTCCGGCGCCGGGGGGCAACGGTTCAGGCGGTGATGAGCTCATCGGCCTCTGGAATCGTCTCTCCCGATGCAGTTTCGTATGCAACAGGTAGGGAGGTGATCACCCGCTGCACTGGCCTTGTGGAGCATGTCCGCTACTGTGGAGAAGGTGGAGAGGGAGACGCCCTCCTAATCGCTCCTTGCACGGCCAACACGCTCGGGAAAATCGCCCACGGGATCGATGATACACCAGTAACCACCTTCGCCACGACGGCTATCGGCAGGGGAATGCCCGTCCTCGTCGCTCCGGCGATGCATGAGAGCATGTACCGCCATCCTCAGGTGAGCGCGAATCTTGAACGGCTTCGTTCCTGGGGCATCCAGGTGATCCCGCCTCGTAGAGAGGAGGAGCGGGCAAAGATCGCCGACTTGGAAACAATCGTGCTCTTTACGGAAAGGGCAGTCCTCGGAAAACCTCTCGAAGGTAAGAAGGTTCTCATCACCAGTGGACCCTGTGCCGAACCGGTGGACGATATCCGAATCCTCACCACGCGTTCTTCCGGCCAGATGGGGCGTGAACTGGCCCAGGAAGCCTTCCGTCTGGGGGCGGAGGTCACTATGGTGCATGCGCAGTCCATTGCCTGTGTTCGAAACGTTTATGCCTCCTCTGCACGGGAGATGCGGGATGCCGTGCATGAGCTTTTCCGCTCCGAATTCTTTGACTACTACCTGAGTCCTGCAGCTATCTCGGATTTTGCTCCTGCTCGTGCTCAGGGAAAAATCCCGAGCGGTACCGCTTTCAATCTCCATCTCGATCCCCTTCCCAAGCTACTCGCAGAGGTGGTGACGCAGTACCACCCGATTGTGGTCGCCTTCAAGCTCAGCGGAGAGCGGGAACAAGCTGATGAGATGCTTTCCCAAGGAGTCCGGATGGTTGTGCTCGATACCCCTGAAGCGATGGGCGCACCATCTGGTAGGTTCACTCTTCTCACTCAACAGGGAGAAGAAGGGATCGAGGGATCGAAGGAGGAGGTGGCCAGGAGGATATGGCAAGGGTTGCGGTAGCCTTCTCTCCGGCCCATCTTTCGGGATATTTCCGCAAGGTCAGCGGTGCAGAGGTGCAGACTACAGGCAGTAAGGGTGCAGGCGTAGTGGTGGAGGAAGGAGTACAGGCTGTGGTTTCACCCGGCTCCATAACCTCGATCACCATCCATCGTCTCTCTCCAGAGGGTATGATCCAGGAAATGTATGAGGGGTCGCCCCCGCTTGAATACGCAATGAAGCGGCTCGGAGTTACCGCTCACGTGACCACTTCCTGCCGGCTCCCCATCGGTGCGGGTTTTGGCTGTTCCGCTGCAGCCCTCCTGGCAACCCTCTCTGCTCTCTCCTCCCTGTATTCCCTGCATCTCTCCCGAGAGGAGATCTCCGCGCTCGCTCACGAATCTGAGGTCATGCACCAGACCGGCCTTGGTGATGTCGCAGCCCTGCAGGGTGGAGGGTTCGTCTGCCGGAAGGGTCCTGGAATCCATGGCGAGATCATCCGCCAGATGTCAGATGCACGTCTGGTGGCTCTTTCGTTTGGTCCCCTCCTGACACCTTCTGTCTTGGGATCGGAGGAAGCAATGGCCCAGGTGAATACAGCCTTCCCTGATCGCTGCCCGGATGATCTCGAGGACTTCCTCTCCCTCTCCCGTACCTTTGCTGAACATAGCGGGCTCATCACTCCCCGCGTCCGGCAGGCGCTTGAATGCTGTGATAGGAACGGGGTGCCAGCTAGCATGACCATGCTCGGCGAGGGAGTCTTTGCCTGTGAAGATGGGGCGAGGGAAGCCCTCTCCCCTCTCGGTACACCCTTTCTCCTGCGCATCTCACCCCACGGATTCTCCCCCGCGGAGGAAGACGGATGATTCCCTTGGATCACCCCCGGTATCGATCTCTCCAGACACGGGAGCACTTGGCGGACTGTGCACGGGAGGGGATTGTGAGCCTGGAGGGTCTCACTGCTCACGGGAGGGGGGAGGCCTTTGACTATCTCCTCGGTGAAAAGACCACCGATTCTGCCCTCTGTGCAGAACGGACCGCGGCCGCCCTCCTCCGAGCAGCCCGCCGCCCTATCTTCTCAGTGAATGGGAACACTGCAGCACTTGCCGCTCCGCTAATCGCCCACCTTCAGGAAGTCTCCCGCCTTCCAGTAGAGGTGAACCTCTTTCATCGTACAAATGAACGGATGCAGAAGATTACCGCGCATCTGGAAAGCCACGGAGTGCAGGTACTCACAGGGACTGCGGAACGACTCCTCCCCCTCTCCCATGACCGGGCCTGGTGCCTGCGGAAAGGACTTTACGAAGCGGATACGGTGCTTGTTCCCCTGGAGGACGGGAACCGGGCAACTGCCCTGCGGGGTATGGGCAAGCAGGTGATCGCGATTGACCTGAACCCCCTCTCCCGTACAGCGAAAGCGGCCACCCTCACCATCGTTGATGAACTGACCCGTGCACTTCCCCACCTAATCGAGGCCTTCTCCCAGCTATCTCTCGAAGAGTGCCAGGACCTGGTCGCACACCTAGACAACCGATACTTTTTGTACTCTGCTCTCGAAGAGATGAAGAGGAGGCTTGACCATGGTCTGGATTGAGAAATACCGCCCCAGCGATCTTTCTGAGATCCGGGGACAGGATCCGGTCGTGGAACGCCTTTCGGCCTGGGCGATAAGCCGCAACGTCCCTCATCTACTGTTAGCCGGGCCCCACGGAACGGGGAAGAGTGCTGCCGTTGAGTGCCTCGCACGAAAACTCTACGGTGATCTCTGGGAGGAGAACACGACCATCCTCCAGACTGCCATGCTCTTCGGGGAGGGAAAATCCTACCTGGAGTCAGAGGAACGGTTCGCGCATATCTTTCAGAAAGAGGAGAGCCTGATTGCGAATGTGAAATACATCATCCGGTGGTACTCCTCGCTGCAGCCCCTTGATGCTGATTTCAAACTGATGGTGTTCGAAGAAGCCTCCGCTTTACCTCTCGAAGCCCAACAGGCGCTTCGCCGCATCATGGAACAGTTCAGCCGCACCTGCCGCTTCTTTTTCTGCACGACCAACCCGAGTGCTATCATTCCGGCGATCAGTTCCCGCTGCTTTCCCCTCTTCTTCTCTTCTCTTTCCGAAGAGGTGATCCACTCCCAACTCGCACGGATTCGTGCCTCAGAAGGTATTCCTAGGGACCGGATTCCAGAGGATGATCTCGAACTGGTGGCGAAGGCAGCGGAGGGTGATCTACGGAAGGCAATCATGCTCCTCCAGGTGCTTGCCGAAACAGGAAAAAAGGTGGATCTCGCCCAGCTCACAGTCTCTGAGACGGCAGCCCTTACCTCTTCCATCCTCGAGTTTCTGCGGAAGGGCGATCTTATTTCTGCCCAGAAGACGATAGAATCCCTGGTCATCGATTATGGTCTGTCCGGGCGCGAAGTGCTTGCCGAGCTCTCTCGGACCGTACGGAAAGAGTACAACGAACCACGCCTATCCCTCCATATCGCTGCCGCCGAACAGGCGCTCGTCCAGAACGGGTCTGATTTCATTCAGCTGAATGCGCTCCTTGCGCAGATGCTCGAAGAGGTGTTTCATGAAAAAGGTACAGGCACACTATGATGCGGTAGCCCACATCTATGACCGTCGCTACGGAGTGGGGAAAGGGAGCCAGTACTATGCCCACCTCACCCGGCAGATGCTGGAATGCCTGGACACCAAGGGACTCCTGCTTGATATCGGGTGCGGCACCGGGCTCTTTATCGAACGGTACCTTACCCAAGGAAGCGAAGCGATCGGGATCGACCTCAGCCGGGGGATGATTGCCCATGCTCGTGAGCGCCTCCCGGAGAGTGATTTTCTGGTAGGGACCGCAGAGGCCCTTCCCTTCCGGGAGAATACCTTCGATTCGGTGGCATCCCTGCTCACCTTCAGCTACATCCAGCACCCCGAAGCGATGATCGCCGATGTCCACCGCATCCTTCGCCCTGGTGGGACCTTTGCACTCTGCACGCTCGGGAAGAACCTCCTCACCTCCGTGATCCCTGCCCTCTACTGGATTGGGGAGAAGATGGAGGTGCGCAAGATCGGAGTGGGTGATTTCGATGAGCGGTATTACGATGAGGACGAGATGGAGGTCCTGCTGGAAAATGCCGGTTTTACTGAGGTATGCGTGCGGCGCTGCTCCTTTGCCCATGTGAGCCTTGCTTCCCCTATCTTCCACATCGCCCGCAAAATGGAACCCTTTGTTGAGGAGAAGCTCCCCTACTTCGCCTACAACCTCTGTGCCTCGGGGAAAAAGCCTGGTTAGTTCTCCCGTAACCTATGGAGCATCCGCTCCTTCTTCTCCCATGCTTCTTTCGCTGCCCGGTCCACACCTTTCTTCATCTTTTCAAAGTCCGCAGGTACTCGATCTACGACTTTCTTTACCGGTGTGTACGCCGATTCCCTGAACCGGGGAGTAAAGTCCCGCTCCTCCCCGTTTACTACGAGTACAGATTCGGGTTCTCCCTTCTCCACCCATCCGATCACCCGTGTTCGCACTCCTGCATCCTTGATGACTTCCTGAACGGCGTTGGCGTCCTCCGGAGGGACTGAAACGAGGAGCGCATCAAGTGACACCCCTAAGTAGTCGATCTGCAGGGTATCGAGCAACGCGAGCACCTCCGGCTGAACGAGTTCTCGGAGATGGCGATCCTCCACCACAATGCGGCAACGAGCTGTCGCAGCCATCTCGTGGACGTCCCCTCGCAATCCACCGTTTGTTACGTCAGTCATTGCGTGGATCTGGCTGAGTACCGGACTCGCGAGCAGCGCCTCACAGGCGCGGAGGAAGGAGAGGTTGATAGTAAATTCCACTACTTCGTAATGTCCCGAATACAACGCAGCCGCGGTGATGGTACCTCCTCCCGCTCCCTCCGTCATCAGGAGAAGGTCACTTGGCGCGACATGTTTTCTGGGGGTGAGGTACTCTGCCACCCCAACCGCACCTACGCATCCGGTCATCCGGTCCCCGAGCACCATGTCCCCACCGATACGCAGGGTGGAACCCGCGACCAGGGGCACTCCCAT
>JAJRCP010000053.1 GCA_028678885.1 Methanomicrobiales archaeon | reverse complement strand
CCTCAAGGACCGGATCTTTCACAAAACCCGGTATTTTCCGGTACGTATCTAGGATCGGCTGGATGGTAATCCGGGTGTACTGGATATCCAAATGGGCGCAGAACTCCTCTGCGTCCCGGATATCTTCAGCCCTGCTGACCGCTGCAGGGAGAAGAAGACCTTTCACTCGTTCCTTTCCCAGCGCCCCCTTGCAGAGGGCAGCGGCGACAGCAGAATCCACCCCTCCGCTCACTCCCACGATTACCCCCCTACCTCCGCTGCTCCACAGGACATGACGCATCATATCCTCGATCCGTTCTACTTCGCACTCTAGCTCACAGTGCATCCCGATTCACCTGTCTCCTCTCATCCATGATCTGGCAGATCCTGCATATATCCTCGATCGGTTCGTTCACATGGGCACGGGCTTCAACAACAGAAGATTCATACGCTTGTCTGAGGTTTAAAAGCGCATTTCTGGTGGAGGGATGATGACGGTTATACTCCTCTAGGAGATCCCTCGCTACCCCCTCCAGGTCCTGTTTTGCCTGAGATGGGTGCTTCTGGATCTTCATCTCCTGAAGCTGTGCATACAGGTCGATCTCCTGTTCTGGTACAGTTGAAAAAGGGATGATCCATGGAGTATCGCTTTGTGGGGATTGTATCACTTTTCCCCGCAGGATATGGAGAAAGACCTGGAGGGCTTCATCATCCAGCGTTGATCCTATCGCGATCTTTGTTGCACCTTCTTCATGTGCTCTGCTATTCAGGATAAAACAGCGGCGTAGGGCGCAGGAAGCACAGAATTCTTTCCAATCTATACCTTTCCCCGGAAAAAAAGTATCATCGTCATTTCGGAAAGATCGGTTCACCCATTCGATACCATAGGATTGCACGATTTCTGCCCGTATGTGAACATCACTTGTCTCGGATTCTTCATCGACCGCGAATCCAAAAAAGGAGAGATCCCGTCGTTTTCCGAAGGTGGAGGCCAGGAAATGTACCAGGGATAAACTGCCGGCATTCCCTTCCATGGCTATCCCGATGCGATCCCCGGATCGGATCCAGCGGTTTTTCCGGATCAACCGTTTGGCTTTTCTCTCCACATCGAGAGTGAAGTGCTGGACGCAGAGGTTCTGTCCCGAGTAGGGTTGGAACAATATCGCCTCTCGCCGGCAATGATCGCATTGCATGGTCGATCACACTTTTATCCTGCTTAGCATAAAATAAGAATGGCCATGCCTATTTCTGCGGACCAGGTGCGATCCCTTCATCCGTATGAGCTCCGTATTCTCCATACTCTGGAACATCTCATGAAGCGGTACGAATGGGTACCTCTGGACCTTCTGAAATCGTCCACTAGTTTTTCTGAGGGAGAGCTTGCGTATCGTCTTAGCCGGTTGATCAAGTGGGATATGGTTCGGTACCGCAAAGTCCCGTATGAAGGGTATGCCTTGATCTTCAACGGGTTTGACACGCTCGCTCTCCGCACACTCTCTGAACGGGATACGGTGAAGGCTCTTGGCAGCCTGATCGGTATAGGGAAAGAATCTGTCGTGTATGAGGGGTTAGGCCTTACCAGTGTCGTGCTGAAGTTTCACCGGGTCGGACAGCGTTCCTTTCAGTCCGCCCGGATTACCCGGGGGTACCTTCCGGAAGAAAGGCATATGCCCCGTATTTTTGCCTCAGTACTTTCTGCAGAACGGGAGTATCTTGCCCTACAGACCCTGCATCCGCAGGTGCAGGTTCCCCTGCCCATCGACCGTAACCGGCACGTGGTGGTGATGTCGCTTATCCACGGTGTATCCTTGAATCGGGCGGATCTTTTGAATCCCAGGGAAACCTTGGATGAGATCCTGGAGAATATCCACCAATCCTTTTCCCTCGGAATCGTTCATGCGGATCTGAGCGAGTTTAACGTGCTGATGGAAGATGGAAGTAGTTATCTTATCGACTGGCCACAGTGGGTGGAGACTAGCCATCCCAATGCCGAGGCACTCTTGCGCCGCGATGTGAACAACCTCCTCTCCTTCTTTCAGAAGAAATATACTATCGAGCGATCCCTTGAAGAGACCATGGGGGCGGTGACGGGATGAAGGTCTTCGGTATCGACATTATTACCGGCTCTGTCCGTTCCCGCACCAAGCGACCCATGTATGCTCTGGTTGTCCTCGATTCAGAAGAAATACTGCTGGAGACCGAAGTGAGCCATTTTCGCCTCATCCGCATGCTGATGCGGGAAGAGCCTGAGATCCTTGCCGTCGATAGCATCCAGGAGCTTGCACCTGACCAGCATGCCCTGTGCCTCTTCATGCAGCAGCTTCCTCCTAAAACCCGTCTTATCCAAGTCACCGGAGGTGAAAAGAAGGAGACCCTGGGGAAGGTAGCTGCCCGCTACAATATCAGTTTCAACCGGTTCGATCCGTACGCAGAAGCCCGGACCTCTGCACGGGTGGCGGCGCTGGGAGGAGGTGCAGAGGTGGTCGCCTTTGAGAACAGCTGCGATATTATAGTGAGCCGACACCGTTCGATTGGAAAGGGTGGATGGAGTCAGAACCGATACATCCGGAAGATCCATGGTGCAGTGCAACAGAAGGCCCGTGAGATCGAGGAACAGCTAACCGCGGGAGGCTTTGCCTTCCAGAAGAAGGAGTCGCGGGCCTTCGGGGGTGTAAGCCGGGTTTCATTCCAAGTGAATGCCCGTCGTGGGGTGATCCCTATACACAGCTATCGAGGAACGGATGTACAGGTTCGCATCTCCTGGCGGCGCCTCGATCGCATCCTGTTCCGTACCCTTCTCCAGCGGCCAAAGAACCTGATTGTCGGGATAGACCCGGGGACCACCACCGCGTATGCAGCCGTTGATCTGGAAGGAACTCTGATCCAAACAGGAAGCTCCCGGCAGACCTCCATGGCAGAGAGCATCGAAGCCTTATACCACCTTGGAAAGCCTCTTGTCATTGCTTCCGATGTGCAACAGATGCCCTTCTCGGTGGAAAAGATACGGAGAGCATTTCATGCTGTTGGATATACCCCTCGCCAGGATCGTACGGTGGAAGAGAAACAGGAGCTCACCGCTGGGTATACATATGCAAATGTGCACGAGAGGGACGCATTGGCAGCTGCCATCGATGCCTATCGCCATTACCGCCACAGGCTTCAGGGGGTTCTCAAGCGCGTACCAACTGGATTTGATCTGGATGAGGTCAAGGCAGGAGTGATCCGTGGGCGATCTCTGGAACAGATCCTGGGAATAAAAGAACCCGCAAAGCATGAGGAAACCCAAGAGGCGCCCGTTCCTACCATTGAAGTAAAACGGGATGAACGGGTGACTCTTCTTGAGGGGCAGGTAAAGAGACTGAAGGAATTTCTTGCCGAGCTGGAAGCAGACAGAAAAGAGAAAGAACATGTAATCCTCCAGCTCCAGAAGCGCCTCCATCGGGAACGCTCTGCACGGGACCAGCGGATACGTATGGATGCAGAGATTGTACGGAAGGATCAGATCATCCAGAGCTTGAAACGTCACCTCCGAAGGGAGGAGCGGCACAGTTTGAGCCTCCGGAAGCGGCTTGAGAAGATGCGTCAGCATGCGTCCCTGGAATCGCATGAGGAACTTCTCCCCCTCAAGATTCTGGGGGGACTCACCCGGGATGGGGTACATCTTCTCTCTACCGAAATGGGTATCAATCCGGAGGATGTGCTGTATGTGGCAAAAACAGACGGATGGGGTAGTTCAATGTTAAAAGAGATCTCCGATACAGGGATTAGGGCGATTGTGGTGGGAGGGACATCCCGGGACCCAATCGATGCCCTACTGGCAAAAACCTGTTCTGAACTGCATCTGCCTCTTCTATTGACACAGCAAGTGGGCGCCGAGGTCCGGGGAAAGAGTGGAACCATGGATCGAAGAAAGTTTGAAGAAGCCATGAAAAGATGGGGGCGAGAGCAGGAAGAGCAGGAAAAGCAGAAGAAGACTGAGATGCTCGAATCGATCTTCCGTGAATACCGTTTCGAACGGGAGAAGGAGGTCCATCGTGGTAAATGAACGGGTCCTCCTCACATCGCTTGCTAACCTTATCGGGAAAGAGACCATCGCGGATGATTGCGCGATCCTTCCTCTCGATGGCACCCTTATTGTCGCAACCACCGATATGCTTCACGAAACCACGGACTTTCCAGCCGGAATGACCGACTGGCAGCGGGGATGGATGGCTGTCGCGGCCACCCTCTCCGATATCGCGGCCATGGGAGCGTGCCCCCTTATCGTACTTATCGCGGTGGGTCTGGACCGGCCTGAACGGCTGCGTCCGGTAATGGAGGGTGCTGTGGCCTGCTGCTCAGCGCATGGTGCGACCCTGGGCGGGGGAGATATTGATTCCCACAAGGAGCTGACCTTGGTCACAACTGGTATCGGTATTGTAAATGCGGATCAGGTTGTCCGGAGGAAAGGATCCCAGGATGGCGATGCAATCTGCGTAACCGGCATTCTGGGCGGGGCACAGGCAGCATTGCTCGGGCATCACCAGTATGAGCCGTCCCTCTTCGAACCCCATCCCCGCATTGCTGAAGGAAGAACTATTTCCTGTGCCGGAGCTACCTCCATGATGGATATCAGCGACGGGCTGGCCCTCTCCCTCCACGATCTTGCTGCGGTTAATGAGGTAGGCTACGCTATATATTCAGATGAGCTTCCGCTCATCCCTGAACTCCCTCCCGAGGAAGCCCGTGAACTCGCCCTCTTCGGCGGCGGGGACTATGAACTTCTGTTCACCATCTCCCCGGATGCACTCCCTCTGCCGGGTCTCGATGAATACCGGATCGGAGAGGTTATACGGGAACACCGGGTGCTTCTGGATGGCAAGCCCCTGCCCTCCCGAGGATACCAACACCGGTGGAGGGAATGAATATTCTCTTGGAAGCAAGCCCTCTATATCCCCCATAGATTTCAATTGTATCCTTTAGAATCCTACGCCGGTGGAAAAAATCGGTTTTCAAAGAATCTTCGCATTTAATGTTAAGGGCCCTTCCCATGATCTCATGAGAATGCAGGAGAGTTTTCCGCCGTTTCTTCTCCTATGCAGGATCAGAGGACGGATTCCTTAAGTTCTCATCGGAAATAGGTGGTTGGTTCGGGACTAAAAGGGTACGTATTTGGTTATAAGAACGAAACATGGACTGGGCGGGGGTTGAACCCGCGGCCTCACCGTTGCGAACGGTGCGATCTTCCGCTGATCTACCAGCCCATTCAATTGGAGGGTCACCTTCGATCACCCTCACCATGGCTCGGCGAAACGTACTATTGCATCGTCAAGCAATAAAAACCGATCGACTTCCAATTTTAGGGTGGAGAAAAAGAGATCTAGAGGATAATCTCGATATCCAGCTTTTCTGCCAGTTCCTTGTACCGGTTCCGGATGGTGACTTCGGTTACACCCGCAACTTCGGCTACCTCGCGCTGGGTGCGCCGTTCTCCACTCAGGATGGAGGAGATATAGATCGCCGCCGCGGCAACACCGGTGGGACCACGCCCGCTTGTGAGCTCCCGCTCCCCTGCTTGGCGCAGGATCTCCACAGCACGGCTCTGGACCTCGCCTTTCAGGTTCAGCCCGGAACAGAATCGCGGTACGTAGTCAATGGGTGACGTGGGCAGGAGCTTCAATCCCAGTTCTCGGGAGATGAATCGATAGGTACGGCCGATCTCTTTTCGGGAGACCCGGGACACCTCTGCGATTTCATCTAGCGTACGGGGTACGTTGCACTGCCGGCAGGCAGCGTAGAGTGCGGCGGCGGCAACACCCTCGATACTCCGACCTCGGATCAGGTTCTTATCCACAGCATCACGATAAACGACCGCGGCGGTCTCTCGGACGTTCCGAGGCAGGCCGAGGGCAGAAGCCATACGGTCT
>JAJRCP010000052.1 GCA_028678885.1 Methanomicrobiales archaeon | reverse complement strand
TGCATATGCATCTCGCGACCACCAAGGATGAGCTCGTCGCCCGGTACACCATGAATTACACTGCCGACGTGATCGCCTACGATGCGGTCTACAATCACATCCTGACTATGTCAGATGCACTGTCCAGTGGTGTTGTAGCCCAGTTTCCCTCCACATTCGGGAAATAAATTTTTCAACCTTTTTCCGTTGATGGTATTATCTAGAAAATTCTATCCGGGCTGGCCCGCAAAGACCTTGGGCTGATCCCTTTTCGAAGAAAGAAGACCTATCTGAGCACGTGTCCTTCAGTATCAATCTCTCCCCGGTAGATGCGGGTGCTTGAAATCCATCTCCCGTCCTCGGCAAGCACACAGGCAATCTGGTGGATATCCACCTTCCTCTTCCCTTTCTTCCGGCGCAGGACATTGATCTCCATTCCCACTGGGAGGGTTTCCTCACTCACCACCAGGGCATCAAAATCGGCATCGACAGCGGGACCGTACCGGTCAGAAAGGGGGTCAATACTCCAGGAGGCGGGGAAACCCTGGTCCCGGATAAACCCCACTAAACGTTCCCTGCGTTCCTCGTACGGCCGTACCGGATGCATTTTTCCGGAGGCAAAGCGATCGGTGGTGAGGCCGATCACCACCGTTCCCTCCTTCCCAGCAAGCGAGAACGACCGTCGGAGGAGCTTCTTATGCCCTTCATGCAGTGGATCGAAGGTTCCGCCTACCATAACCTTCATTCTATCTAAAGATCAATTTTTTATGTTATTATGACTGCCGTTCAGGGTCATGGATCGGCCCTGTTCATCGCGAATACCGCGACTGTTCTGGGGGACGTCACCCTTGGTGAAGGCTCGAGTGTCTGGTTCGGCGCAGTGATTCGGGGCGACCGGGACTCCATCACTATTGGCATTGATTCCAATATCCAGGACAATGCGGTGGTGCACACGAGCAGGGGCTCTCCCGTACGGGTGGGGAATCTCGTCTCGGTGGGCCATGGAGCGATCCTGCACGGCTGCCAAATCGCAGACCGGGTGCTTGTCGGGATGGGCGCCATTCTCATGAACGGATCCGTGGTGGGAGAGGGTTCCCTCATCGGGGCCGGGGCGCTGGTTACCGAGGGTACAAAAATTCCTCCGAACTCTGTCGTGCTCGGGGTACCGGGGAAGGTGATCCGGGAAACCACTCCCGCGGAGCGGGAGCATATCGGAACCAATGCCACCGAGTACCGGAAGCTCGCCGGAGGGTACGTCCGTGGTAGGTAGCGTGGCGGTCATCGGGGCCGGGGTAGCCGGGATCCAGGCCGCTCTGGACCTAGCCAACCACGAGATACTAGTGCACTTGATCGAACGGGAGCCCTCCATAGGGGGCCACATGGCCCAGCTGGACAAGACGTTTCCCACGAACGATTGTGCCATGTGTATCCTAAGCCCGAAGATGGCAGATGTGGCCCGGCACCCCATGATCCAGCTGCACACCTTTTCAACGGTGGAAAATATCGAGGGAGAAGTAGGGAACTTCACCCTGACTATCCGGAAGATGCCCCGGTTCATCGATGAATCACTCTGCAACGGCTGTGGAGACTGCATCCAGATCTGCCCGGTGGAAGTGTACAACCGGTTTGATGCCGGCATCGGTGTGCGGAAGGCGATCTACAAGTCCCAGCCCCAGGCGATTCCCGATCTGGTAGTGAAGGATGCGGAGCACTGCATCGAGTGTGGATTGTGCTACGATATCTGTGGCACGGATGCCATCCTGAAAGAGCAGAAGGAGCGGGTGATAGAAGTGAAGGTGGCAGCCGTGATCGTCGCGGTTGGATATACCCTGTTTGACACCTGTAAAAAGAGCCAGTTCGGGTACCTGAGATTCTCCGACGTGATCACCAGCCTCGAGCTCGAGCGGATGATGAATGCGAGTGGCCCTACAGGAGGAGAACTCCGCCGACTGAGCACAGGCCAGACGCCCCGGAGTGTGGTCTTCATCCAGTGCGTGGGCTCCCGGGACATCACGGTGGAGCGGCCCTACTGTTCATGCGTATGCTGTATGGCGGCCATCAAGAATGCCATCCAGATCCTGGAGAAGTATCCAGAGACCGAGGTCACCATCTGCTACCAGGATATCCGGGCCTACGGCAAAGGCTATGAGGAATACTACAAGCGGGCGGAGGCGATGGGTGTACATTTCCTCCGGGGAATTCCCGGTGCAGTCGATCAGGATGATATGGGGGTGAGCATGCAGGTGGAGAATACCGAAACAAAGGAGATGCTCTCCCTACATCCGGATCTCGTCATCCTCTCGGTGGGGATTGACCCTGCACCCGACCTGTCGAAGATCGCAGAGCTACTGGGTATTCCCCTAGAAGAGACCGGGTTTGCCCGGGCCGCAAACGATGCAGTGGCCCCGGTCCTTACGGTGAAACCCGGAATCTACATTGCCGGAACCGTCTCTGCCCCTAAAGATATCCCAGATACCGTAGCGATGGGAGAGGCAGCGGCGATGAAGGCCTTCCGGGATGTACTGGCGGCGGAGGTGAAGAATTCGTGAGGGATGAAACTCTCTGGTGGGACGAAGAGAGGGGATCCCTCTTTCTCGTAAACCAGACCCAGCTTCCCTCCCGTTATGAGGTGGTGGAGTGCCGGAATGTGGAGCGACTTGCCGAGGCGATTCTGTGCTTGGAGGTGCGGGGTGCCCCGGCACTCGGGGTTAGTGGAGGATACGGGGTGGCCCTTGCTGCTCGAACCAGTACAACCACTTCATATTCTCAGTTTCTCGAAGAACTGGAGAGACAGGCAGAACTCCTGAAAGCGACCCGACCGACCGCCATCAACCTCTCCTGGGGGATCGACCGGGTGCTGGATCGGGTAAACAGAGAGAATACGCTCCAGAATGCAAAAAAAGCTGCCCTAGACGAGGCACAACGGATCGCTTGGGAGGATGCGGATACCTGTGTGGCCATCGGGGCGATGGGAGCTACCCTGCTGCCCGATGGATGCACGGTGCTCACCCACTGCAATGCAGGTGCCCTGGCCTGCACCCGCTGGGGTACCGCTCTCGGGGTTATACGGTCGGCAATCATAATGGGAAGGGAGATCCGGGTCATTGCAAGCGAGACCCGCCCACTCCTCCAGGGTGCCCGTCTCACGGCCTGGGAGCTGGCGAGGGATGGGATATCGGTGACCGTCATTCCGGACAGTGCTGCTGCATCCCTGATGAGGAAGGGGGAGATCGATGTGGTACTGGTGGGAGCAGACAGGGTCACGGAAGAGGTGGTCTTCAACAAGATCGGGACTTACATGCATGCGGTCACTGCCCATCACCACCAGATCCCCTTCTATGTCGCTGCTCCCCTCTCCACCTTCGATCCGGTGTCAAAAGAGAAGGAGGTGATGATTGAAGAGCGGGGAGAGGAGGAGCTCAGGCTGTGCGGGGATCGCATCGTTATTCCCGAGAATGCAGGTGTCCGCAACCCGGCTTTTGATGCCACGCCCCTTTCGCTTGTCACCGGCATCATCACTGAACGGGAGGTATTCTTCCCGCCCCTGGATATTCCGCGAATCCTGTCAGCACAACCACCCTTATAAGAGTGGGGAACACAGGTTTCTCCAATGCTGTTCGCCTCGCCTCCGTGGGATCAGTTCGTGCTGCTCATCGGGGAGCTCACTCTTTTGGTGATCTTCGGGATTGTGGCGTTCGGACTGTTCGTGGTTTTTATCGCCCTCTATTCGATGCGGAGGGGAAAATTTTACTTCCCCCGCCTGATGTCTTCCGGGTTCATCATGCTCGAAGGGCTGCTGAAGGCGATCATCGGGCTGTTTGGCCTGGACGACCAGGACCTGATGAGTTTCTTCGTCCGAGTGCATAACTCCATGAATGCCAAGGGTTTTGAGTCCATACCGGTGAGCCGGCGGGCCCTCTTCTTTCCCCAGTGCCTCCGTTCCGCGAAATGCCCCGCCCATCTCACTCCGGAAGGTCTTTTGTGCCAGGGATGCGGGCAGTGCAGCTTTGGTACAGTTCTTTCCTCCTTCCGGGACATGGGCTACCGGGTGTTCATCGTGCCCGGTTCAAGCTTCATCCAGCGGATGGTGAAAAAATATCACCCGGCCGGGATCATCGGGGTAGGCTGCATCGTGGAGGTCCGGCATGGGCTGGAGATGTGTGACCGGTTGGGGCTGTGCGGGATGGGTGTGCTCACCCTGCGGGACGGCTGTGTAGAGACCCTGGTCAACTGGCAAGATGTGATCGAGGTGGCGGCACTGGGGGTGGATCCCCGCTCAATTCCCGAAAATCTTGACGTTTCTCCCCAGTAGTTCTCCGGTCTGCACTTTTCCCACCACGGTGATGGTCTCATCGCTCTTGACCTCACCGGCTATCTTAACGCCCGGACGGAGGAGGACATCTCCCCCCGCCAGGACCGAGAGGACGCAGGCCCGGTCACAGAGCGTCACGTTCTCTAGGGTGATCAGTGGCCCCTTCACCTTCGTACGGGGGCCGATGACCGCACTCTGGGCGATGATCGATTCTGCCACGCTGGAATCGGGTCCAAGCTCCAGGCGACCCGCGACCACCAGCCGTCCCCAGAAATGCGAATCCATGGACGCAATAAGATTCCCATCTATCTTCACGTGGCCATCAAAATAAGACCCTCGGGGTGCTAGGTAGGTGTCTCCCCACTGGTACACTTTCATCTGGATCTCAGTATTTGTTCAGCCCGCATATCAGTTCTTCTTTATCGTCCGGGTATTCAGCCCGAAGGAACTCATAGGATTGATGCGAGAGTGAAGACCACCAGGGCAAAAAACATTCCCGCCTTCAGGAAGGTGGTTATATTCCTCAGGCGGACGCATTCTCCCGATACGCAGGAGAGGGAGAGGCCGACAGAGAGGAGGATAAAGCCGTCCACCGGGAGAATGCCCTCCAGGTACAGGGATCCGCTCCAGGCACCTATGGGGAGCAGGCTCACCACCACCGCGAGCATGGCAAACAGAAATGCGATCCGTCCGGTGGTCTTCACCCCCAGCAGTACAGGAACAGTGACCGCACCCCCGATCAGATCACCCTCCACATCCTCTGCCGCCTTCAGGAGCTCCCGGGCCATGGTGGCAAGAAGCGTGATGGCAAAGACCAGGAAGTTCCGCACCAGCCCGTCAATCCCCACAAAGGCCCCTCCGAACAGAAAGATACTGCCGGTGAGATAGGCTACAGCGAGGTTCCCGCTCCAGGGAGATCTTTTCAGGTACCGAGCATACCCGGCCAAAAGTAGGGAGTTGAAGATCGCGATAGTGAGGCAGAAAACATTGGTGAACAGGCACAGGATGTTTCCAGCGAGAAACAGGATGATCGCATACCGCCGGGCACCCTCGCGAGTTATCTCTCCCATGGGAATGGGCCGATCCGGCCGGTTGATCCGGTCGATCTCCGCATCGTAGTAGTCGTTCAGGACATTTCCCGCCGCTGTGATCAGGGCGACGATGGGGAATAGTATGAGGGAGGACTGGGTGAAGGTACCGGTAGCGATGAGGTACCCGAGCACCGCTGCCCCCCCTGCAACGAGAGCGTTGACCGGCCGGGTGATGAGGATGAACGGAACGAGCCGCATTACGTTCTAACTCAGACACCCACCTATATA
The DNA here is from genome assembly GCA_028678885.1 of Methanomicrobiales archaeon. GTDB lineage: Archaea > Halobacteriota > Methanomicrobia > Methanomicrobiales > JACTUA01 > JAJRCM01. Next base: position 6,994 of record JAJRCP010000052.1, on the reverse strand, counting down.
GATGCTCACGATTTGGGCAGAAAAGAACGGGCTTGGGGGGATTCGAACCCCCGATATTTGGCTTAGGACGCCAACGCCCTGTCCTGGCTAGGCCACAAGCCCCGTCGTCCTCTCAGTGGTGCGTGGTGCTATATCAATCTCTCTTTATTCGAGCACATCCTGCCGATCTGTCCCCTCAGCGTAGCTCCCTTCGGATGCCGGATAATTGAGTTTTCCATCGTCAATCTTGGCGAATGGGATAATGCCCGATGGTATAGATCGTAGTCTCCGGCATCGGCATGCCCTCCAGAAGCTATATTGTGCGTAAAAAACCAGATTTCAGAACTGATCATGGAGTATATCCTCACCAAAGAAGGGAGCACACCTTTTTTTATCCCGGTCACGGACCCGACTCACTCCTTTCCCCCGGCGAGCGGGGAGGTTTTTTTCAACCCCCGAATGGAGCTCAACCGTGATGCAACCATACTCGTTCTATCCCTGATCCGGCCTGAGCAGTATCTGGATGCGATGGGTGGTACCGGGGTGAGAGGCCTTCGGGCTGCCCATGAATGCGGGCTTTCTGTGACCGTCAACGATCATCATCCCCACGCAGTGGACCTGATCCGGAAGAATGCTGAATCCCTAGGGATCGATGTGGAGATCACTTGGCAGGAGGTTAATTCCCTAGGGAGTGCACGTCATTTCGATGCGATCGATCTTGATCCCTTTGGGACACCGGCACCCTATATAGATAGCCTGATCCGCTCAGCGAAGCGCTACTTGTTCGTGACCGCAACCGACACCGCTCCCCTCTGCGGAGCCCACCTGAGGGCAGGGATGAGGCGCTACTTCTCTCGCCCGTATAATACCGAGTACCATACCGAGGTGGCCCTCCGCACCCTGCTCGGGTTTGTGTGCCGGGAGACGATCAAGTACGACCGGGGGATCCATCCCCTCCTTTGCTATGCCCGGAGTCACTACGTCCGCCTCCACCTGGAGATCCGACCCGGTGCCGGGGCCGCGGATCGCTCTCTCGGACATATCGGTTACATCCACCACTGCAGCCGATGCCCCACCCGGAAAGAACAGGCAGGGATCATCGCAGAGACTAGTTCCTGTCTAGGATGCGGGGGAAAGATGCGGGCGATCGGCCCTCTCTGGCTGGGAGCGATTTCAGAGAAACCGTTTCTTGCCCGGATGCAGGAAGCCCTCCCCACCCTCGCCCTGCACACCCAGAACGAGATCCACTCCCTGCTCTCGCGGTGCCGGGAAGAGCTGGACCTTTCCTATCATTATGAGTACCATACGATCGCAAAAGCTCTCGGCAGATCCCCTCCTGGGATCGAGGCGGTGCTTGCCTTCTTAGAAAAGGAGGGGTACCGGGCGAGCCGGACTCATTATTCCGGAACGTCCCTGAAAACCGATGCCCCGGCAGAAGTCCTCATCCGTGCGATCGGGAACCTGTAATGGGTCTAGGATCTACGGGCTATTGGTATAGAGAAATAACCATTATATATTTAAGATAATATTGAGCTAATGCGATTTGGTAGTGTAATAATACTCTTCATAATAGTTTCATTACTAGTCGTTTCATATACACCGCTTCTTCATACAGAATATGCTTATTATTCGAATAATTCAGAGAGCCAGCAATGTGAGGTTGATGATGACCGCGATGACATGCTGGATTCTTTTTTATTCGAAGATTTGTTAACCGGAAAAGAGGCCCTTGCAATCCTTGCCCAGATAATGGAAAGTCATCTGACGGAATTTATAGTCGCAAATGAGAAAATCCGAGAGATTGTGAATACAAATATCCAAAAAAATCAAAATATATTGGATTCGTGAGACAACTCTCACTACTTTTTATCCACTTCTACAGAAGTTTTGTTTCTTCATTCGGCTTTGGCACCTTGACAACAAATACCCGGAAGATCGCATTACTTTCATTTATCCAGCGGTGCGGGATCCTTGCCGGGCTCTCAATCAGCGTATCCTTCGTACACGTCGCTTTTTCGTTCCCAATCTCGATTACGCCGCTGCCCTCGAGAACGTAAAAGAAGACATCGACCGGTGTGATATGCTTCTTTAACGACTCACCAGGCTGGAGCGTGATGACGACCGCCGTTGCATGCGGGGATTCATAGATTTTGCGGGCGTCCACATGGTGTGGGTTGGGGCCGGACTGGATTTTTGCTACTTCAGTTATTTTCATACTCATATCACCTTTTCAAGAGGAATATACGGGATTAATGTGAGTAATTCCGATTTCAACGTGTCGATCCCGATGCGTTCTATAAACCTAGCTGTTCGTTCCTTCGGTTTCGCACGATCCCGGTAATATTCGAGAAGACGCTGGACAAGATCAAGCGCTTCCTCGTCAGAAAGGTTCTTTGCGATCACATCACCGATCCGTGGCCGCGTTCCACTGTTGCCTCCGAAGATGACGGTCCAGCCTTTAGTGGTTCCCATAAGCCCGATGTCCCGGATATGGCTCTCCCCGCAGCATCTTGGGCATCCTGAGATTCCCATTTTCAGTTTTGCCGGATATATCGTATCCTTGAACGCAGATTCTACCGAACGTGCAAGCCCGATAGAATCCTGGGTTCCAAATTTACAGGTTTCTGTACCCAGGCATGCCTGGACATAATGAAGGCAGGGGCCTGCTTTCCGGTCAGCATCTTTGCCAAGATCTTCAAATATGGCCGGCAGATCTTCTTCTTTTATGCCAATAAGTGCGATACGTTGTCCTGAGGTAATCTTCAGTATCGGGATCGCGTACTTCCGGGCAACGGAGGCAACCCGTTCCAGATGGTCAGGATTGATGATTCCTGCCGGTGTCCGTGTACTGACCGCAAACGTTTTCCCGTCCCGCTGGAGAATTGCACCCTCTAAATGACTTGTCATAATGCATCACAACTCCATCATTTTCCTGATTTTCCCACATTTTTTTTCTTCCTGCTCTATCTTTTATGCGTATCCTTCGGAAGGTGTTTCACTTCATGTCCTCGCTGAATCATCTGGATGAATTAAATAGTTATCTGTCGAGAATGATGCATGGAACAAACAACCGTAGAGAAGGCGAATATGGACATTGTTCGGAAATTTTTCGAGGTCGGGCCGTCAAAAGGTGACCTCCCAGCTGCCGATGCGCTTCTTGCTACTGATTTTGCACTGCATACACCTCTGCCAACACCTGGACCGGGAATCGAGGCGATGAACAATGTCATCACAATCTGTCGGGCTGCCTTTCACGGGCTGCACGTAACCATCGATGATATGATGGCAAATGGGGATAAGGTATCGGCCCGCTTCACGGCCCGTGGTGTGCATAAGGGGGAATTCATGGGCCTCCCGCCGTCAGGAAAAGCGATTGTAATGACCGGTATCGAGATCTTCCGTCTGCGTAATGGAAAAATCGTCGAGCTCTGGGGGGAAGCGAACCTGCTCGGCCTGATGCAGCAGCTCGGCGTGGTACCGGCGTTTGGGTAAACTGTAAGGAGGATAACGATGGCTATCGAACAGATTCCCAAATTTATCGGGTTTATCTATGCCCTGGTCATGGTCGTGGTCTGTGCATTCCTCTGGTACTCAGGGAGATGGAACCGCAAGTCCGGATATCTTTTCCTCGCAATTACCCTCGGATTCGGCTTCCTGATCCTCGCACCGATCATGCCGTACCAGTTCCAGATGCTTGTGCTCAGGGATGTGAAGGGGATTGGCGGCCCGCTCATCGCCGCAGTGCTGGGACTAGTGACTATACTCGCACTCTCGTTTCTCTTCGGCCGGTTTTATTGTGGTTACTTCTGCCCGGTGGGTGCAGCACAGGAGGCAATGTCCAGGGTATCTCCCCGTAGCGTTAGAGTGTCCCAGAAGACAGTGACCGGTACGGTGCGGATCGGGTTCTTCGGGGCATTTCTGCTTGCAGGATACGTGAGTTCATACGGCCTCCTGTATCCTTTCGGTATCAGGGACTTTTTCGCCCTCTCCATAACGACAGCTTTCTTTGTCTTTGTGGTCTTGCTGGTCATGTCGGCCGTGATGTACCGGCCGTTTTGCCGACTGGTCTGTCCATTTGGCGCACTTGCGGCATTCGCGGCAATGCCTGGCATCTTCAAGATTCGACGAACCGGGGCGTGCATCGATTGCGGGAAGTGCGAGCGGGCATGCCCTACGGACGAGGCTAAACGGTCCGATCTTAAAGGAGAATGTTATCTCTGCGGACGGTGCACCGAGGCCTGCCCCACAATGGGAGCTCTCCGATATGGACGGGCCTAAATATTACCCTGGAGGAATGACCGTCGTTTCCTCTGCCATGATTCTGGACACATATAAATGGATAACTTACGAGAAAGGATTCTGATATAGCGTTAGTTTTATTAGGATCCTTGATCATTGGCGTCCGGGGGAATATGAAATGAAAAAAACTTACTTCCTTCTTGGATGCATGGTGATCATTCTTGTAACCGCGAGTGGATGCACCACCTATAATCCGCCAACCACCACCCCGGCAACTACCACGACTGCACCAACTGCGACCACTTCAACAACTGGAATTACTGCCATCACAATCCAGAACTTTGCCTTCAATCCAGCATCGGTTAGTGTCTCTGTGGGAACAACTGTCACGTGGACAAACCAGGACGCGGTTCAACACCAGATCATTAATGATGCAACCGCGACCTTTGGACAGGGACAGAAATTCGAGAGTAATTCGCTTGGGCAGGGGCAGAGTTATTCCTTCACCTTCAATGAGGCAGGTACATACCCCTACCACTGCAACATACATCCTTCCATGAAAGGCACGGTAATTGTCAAGTAAGATACAAAAATAATTTTACTATTTTTATCTTTTAAGAAATTGATTATAACCCCATAAAATATGCAGCGGCAATAGCGCCATGGATAAGTAAGATAACAATGGTAATCTTTGCCATGGTCTGATGTCTGGGAAGGGTAGACTTTCCTTTCAATACGAGATATCCAAGGGTTGCCGTGGTGATGAAGGAAATAAAGAGAATAATCCCTAGTATCATAATAGGGAAAATGGTCAGACCTGTGGTCAAAGGCATAAAACTCTATTAACTGTTTTTCTACAAAATTTTTGCCTTATAATGCTCACGAATAATGCTGGACGATTCTCTCCCGTCATTCCCGTCAAAGTAGCAGCTGATATCCTTTTCAAGTGAAGAAGAGTTCGGTTTGTTCGATGATAGAGTTCGATTTCTGTTCCATCGGGAAGAGGTGGAGAATTTCTCTCCATTCTTCCCTCATCGGTGCAAAAAGGGCAAGACATAAACCCATTCAAAGACTGGTCACAATCATTTAATAAACCTATACTATAATTGCATTTATTTCATAGGTGAAGAGATGACAGCCGAGATTGTGCTTATGAACCGGGAGTCTATTGCTATTGCTGCAGATAGTGCCGTCAGCCTCATGGGGGGACAAACGGAAAGCCCTCAAAAGATATTCACATCGGCGAACAAAATTTTCGATTTGTCTCCCGCTCATTCCATCTGTTTTATGATCTTCAATTATGCGAGCTTCATGGGGATACCCTGGGGAATCATCTTTACCCAGTACCGGAAAAAAATTAAAAATTCAACCTTTGCCACTACAGAAGAATACGCGAAAAATTTTATTGATTTTCTCGCAAACGAAGAAGATCTGGTTCCCCCGGAAGGAGAAGAGAATTATTTCATGACCAATTCCTACCACTATTTCCTCTCTATCAAGCAATCGATCATGCAGAATGCAAGTGACCTAGTAAAAACTTCCGGTGGGATCACCGAAAAGGATGTCATGAATGTTCCCGCATCCACCATCCAGGGACTGTATGATAATCTCATTGCCGCACCTTACGCTACCTCCATGACCGAAGAAGATTTCACTAGGTTACAAATCACCTACGATGAAAAATTGACACAGGCCATTACGGATGTGTTCGAAGCATTGCCCCTGAGCGAGACCTCGGTGACGCAGTTAAAGGCCATTGCTGCCCTCTATTTCGTGAAATCTGCGGGAACACTAGATTCTCTCTCGCAGGATTTTTCCGGCGTTGTCATTGCCGGTTTCGGGGAAAAGGATATTTTCCCTTCCTTGGTCGCTTATTGGATTGAAGGACGACTAAACAAGAAATTGAAATATACAGAAAAAAAGAACACCAAGATTTCATTTAAAAATGGAGCCGAGATCGTTCCCTTTGCGCAGCACGAGATGGTGGACATTTTTCTCTCCGGGATGGATTCGGCTTTTGAAGAAGCGTTACTCCACAGCATTGCTGCAACGCTTTATACCTACCCAGAAGCGATGATCGAAAGTATTGAGGAGCTCTCAGATGAAATGAAAGCCAAGTATAAAAGCACGTTTCAGGTAAATACGGACGAAATCGTGAAAAATTTGACGGAAGAGCTCAATAATTACCGCATGTCAAATTTTATACCCATCATTAATGTGGTGGTCGCCCTTCCCAAAAGTGAACTGGCCGCGATGGCGGAATCGCTGGTAAACCTCACCTCTTTGAAGCGCAGGGTGTCCATGCAGGCAGAGACCGTAGGAGGGCCTGTCGATGTAGCGGTCATCTCGAAAACTGATGGATTTGTCTGGATTAAAAGGAAACAGTACTATCCAGCGGATCTCAATCCATCCCCTCAGGTTCCACCCCAAGAGGAGACCTGCCATGAAGGATGAAAAGGGAGAGAGACTTCCGGAAAAAATTGAGTTTGCCCGAATCGAGGAAGAATTAGAGAGAAAATTCTTTCCCTATACCCACGAGAAGAAAAAACGAGAGAAAGCGATGAAGGATCCCAAAATCTTTGAAGAGCGGTTAAAAGAAAGATTCCGCAAATGTCTGATTAAAAAATGAGGAAGGCATCGCCAGGGTAACGGGAATTATGGGGTAATTCTCACATCCTAGGAACTCGCCTGAAGATACATATACCCTTTTCCTACCAAATCTGTTCTTGTATCTCTTTATCTGGGTATGTTTTCTTTACCTCTTTCAAAGAATATG
>JAJRCP010000051.1 GCA_028678885.1 Methanomicrobiales archaeon | reverse complement strand
CGATATGACAGGGCAGGGATTCTACGCTGATGTTCAGGAGGTCCAGGTCTCTGATCAGGTGATCCTCCGCTGCTTTCAGCTGCCCTGCGGAGGAAATGTCTTCACCCTCTCCACCAAGTTTGAGACCGTGCTGATTGATACCGGGTATGGCAACTACTTTCCGGATATACGGGAGATGCTGCCGGCATTCGGACTTCCCGATCCAGTCCGGATTTCACGGATCATCATCACCCATGGAGATGCAGATCATGCCGGAGGTGCCGGGAACTGTGCGGGGATCGTATGGATGCATCCGGCGACGTGGAAGGTGATAGAGAGGGCAAACCGGGCATATGGATCCCACGAGGAATCCTCTGTGCTGGAAGCAGTATACACAAAACTCATCAATACGTTCTCCTCATTCAGAATACCTCGAACCGTCGAGCTATTCAAAACAGGTAGCACGAAAAAACGCGAAATATTTCCAGTTCTCACTCGTTTCACCCTTGGCGATATCGAATTTGAAGTCCTGGAAGGCCTTGGAGGCCATCTGGTTGGACAGATCTAACTCTACTCTCCTGACCATGGACTTCTCTTTATCGCGGACACGGTGATGAATTTTGCGAGCTTCATCGAGGAGAGGCGGGCATACAATTCCCTGGCAGTGAATCTGGTCACTTCTGTAAACGTGGATAGCAGGATCGCAGCGGATGAAAGAAAGGCTTTACTTTCCCTGGCAGCAGACAGCGACCGTGCACTTGCCCGGATGGAACGACGATGTCTCATCTGCGGAGGCCATGGGGCGATCTCTATTCTGGAGGAGGGAAAACTCCATCCATATGGCCCCATCCAGCACTGCTTACTCCACCATCGTTCCTCCGATACCCTCAAAAAGTAGATCCAAAGAATTGTACACTATGCATATCCCCGATATATTCACCGAAGGGTTTCTGGAACTGTATCAAAGAGGTACCTCAATTTCTGCCCTGAATCGTCACGAGGAGGCAATAGCCCTGTTCAGGGAAGTGATTGCACGGGACCAGAGCTTCCTCCCTGCCTGGATTACCCTGGCTGTGAGCCTCGATCGGATGGGGCGTTTTGTGGAGGCATCACAGACCTGTGATGGAGCACTCTCCCTGGATCCCCGCAATGCCGATCTCCTTTATACGAAGGCGAACGCACTCTATCATCTGGGACGTAATGAGGAAGCAATCGGCTGGTTCAAACGGGCAGTGACAGAAGACCCGCACCTCTCCGAAGCCTGGTACAATATGGGGAATGCGTACTTTGCGCTTCGCAATTTCGATGATGCCCGTTCCTGTTATGATCAGACCATCACGCTGAGCCCAAAGTCTGCCAAAGCATACTATAACCAAGGGGTCACCCTGGAAGAGCTGGAACGGTGTACAGAGGCGATCAAGGGGTATGACATCTATTTGAGTATTAACCCCGGAGACGCTGCCATCGGGAATAACAAAGGTGTCTGCCTCGCACATCTGAAGCGATATGAGGAAGCCTTGGCGAGTTTTGACCAGGTGCTCGCGGTGAACCCCCATAATGTGTATGCCCTGAACAACAAAGGAATGGTCCTCCGAAAAATGGGTCGCATCGAGGAAGCTCATCAGCTCTTTGCGAACGTACAGGAGATATTGCAGAAAGGAAAAGAAGGGTTAAAAGAAGCGTTTCAGAGAGATGAGAGCTACCAGCCGCAGTACCAGTAATATACCCTGAGCATGTATCGTATTCATTCCGCCATTTCAATCATTCTTACTATGATATATTGTCAATATCTATACCTTTTTAATATAAAGTGTTACGATTGAAAATAAATTTATTACTCATTATTTCCCAGATATGGTGGGGGTACGGGGGTACTACCGTATCTCATGAGATGGGCAGGACGGGGTACTATTGTTCCATACACCCTATACACATGCACATACCTGTCACATTCTACCCTACCCCCATCCGTCAGTCATGAATAATTTTCATCCGGTTCCTCGGCCTACCCTTTTCTGATCTTCCCAGGATTCTCGCGTCTGTAAAGAACCTTCCCATCCCTCACCTTTTCTCAATAATACGTTCATGAAACCCTAGTCTCGCATATGATCTGAGGAAGTGAGCTCCCTCCGTTCCTCACTCCTCCGGTGATACCGATGGTTTGATCGTGTTAATTGTTTGTGCTGATCTCGCATTGTCGACTCTAGAATGTGAAAAAAATGAATAATTTAACTTCGATTTTCTTCGCACTTAAAGAAATATTGATATTTGACGCCTTCAAAACATCTGAAGGAGAATGACCATGAATTCATCTCAGTATCTTGTCATAGCAATGCTGTGTATCGCCGTATGCATGGGGGTATCGGGCTGTCTGCAGCAGGTGCCTTCCGGGAACAACACTAATCAGACCTGTACAGCAGGCACCTGCCCTACCCCTACGGGTTGCAGCAACGCGACCGGAACCTGTCCCGCTGCCCTTCAGAATATCACCAGTTTTAATGGGTGCGTCGCCGCGGGCTATCCGGTCATGGAAAGCTATCCGCGGCAATGCCATGTTCCCGGAGGTCCGACCTTCGTGGAAAACATTTCGCAGCTCTGCACAGAGGCCGGTGGTAACTGGAACGAATGTTCTAACCGGTGCCCGCTCGATAACGCAGGGAATCCCACTGCGATCTGTACCGCGATGTGTGAACCCCTCTGCGAGTGCGGTGGAATCACCGGGTTCTTGTGCCCCTTGGGATACACCTGCAAGACCCCTGCGGGAATTGCTGACGCACTGGGTTACTGTGTTCCAGAGAGCGGCGGAAACCTTACGAGAGATCAGGCATATGCCCTCGCCCTCAACAGCACCTGTGTGCAGGAAGGAAACCTCACGAATAATTCTTTCTATAACCCGAACTCCCACACCTGGTGGATCGATCTTGTACCGAACACCTCCCATCCGGGCTGCAACCCTGCCTGTGTGGTGGATGTGCGAAACGGTGCATCGGAAGTGAACTGGCGCTGCACCGGGTTACTGCCACCCTAATGGGTCGGAGAACTTAGATATGGCAGATAGTAATAAGCTCTCCAGCTCCGAGAGAGATGAACCATGTGGGAACATGAACATAAAATTCAGGCACTGGCACTGGCAGGAGCGGTAGTTGGATAATATTTTTGATCTGGAAAATGACCCGTGAATCGTCCGAAGGATGAAGAAGACAATATTCATAGGGAAAAATTTCTTCGCCAAAGCTTAACCCTCTTTTAACTCCCTATGGACACATGATATCTCTGTTCTATGAATTACGGAATAGTTCAGGGTATGGAAGTTCGAATTTGAATCTTCGCACTCTTGGTTGGGGTAATCTCCAAAATTTCCTGAGGGTTTAAAACAATATACATATCAGAAAAGAGATCGCCCTACCATTTACTATTGCTTTCACTATCAAGGATATGACGATTATAGGTCCTATATTCCGGGCTGTACAAGGCTAAGCGAATACTCTCCTTCAGACACATTTTCATGCCGATCATCCAAGTGAGATAATCAAAAATCATATGATCGACACCACTATTCGAAGAGGTAAAATGAGAATATCCCGTTGGACCTTCTTATATAATGAATCGAAAATTAATTAAAGATAAATGTTATAAGTACTTTACATAATTCATGAATTAGCAAAAAGTTTTTCCGGATATTTTGGATCTAGATGACATTTTGTGAAGATTCTATAAATCGAATGCTCCTTCTCCTACTATTGACTGGTTTGACATTCGCTGTCCTCGGTTTTGTCTCACCTGCCTCAGCCCAAGTCGAGGATCAACCCTCCGAAGTACATTTGACTTGGGATCACGACGATACCGCACACACCATTGTCATTACTTGGACGACAAAATATGCCAATTCAGGTGATACGGTCTGGTACGACACTACATCTGGTGGGAGAGATCCCACGCAGTACCGATACAGTGCGACAGGAAGCCACTATGCCTATCCCGATGCTTCCGAGTATTTTCACGAGGTTGAATTAACCGACCTTACACCTGATACGCTGTATTATTTCATCTGTCGCGGAGTGAACGGGGGTTACAGTATCGAGCGCAGATTCCAGACCGCCCCGGATCGCAGCACCAACATCACCTTCGTTGCAGGGGGAGATTCACGGACGAATCCCCAGATGCGGGATAACATCTCGCAGGAGATGGCCACCTTCAATCCCTCATTTGTAGTCTATACCGGTGATGCGGTCGATAATGGTTCGATTGAGGAGGAGTGGGACAATTGGTTCACCGGAGTAGATAGGTATTGGGTAACTGAGAAGACAGATCTGTCAATCCCCGTGATTCCTGCTCTTGGAAACCATGAGGAGAATGCAACCCTATTCTATGATCAATATGGTCTGCCCGGAAATCACCGGTGGTTTTCCTTGGATTGGGGCCCGGATCTTCATCTCATCGTGCTGGACAGTTATGCCAGCCCGGCGGGAGCAGAACGTAACTGGCTGGAGAGCGACCTGGCCGTCCATGTGAATACTCTTTGGAAGGTGGTATTTTTCCACCAGCCGGTGTTCAGCGGTGGGGAACAAGGCAGTACGGTGGATCTGCAGGAACACTGGGTCCCTCTTTTCGATAAGTACCATGTGGATCTGGTGATCAATGGTCATGACCATGACTACGAGAGAACCTATCCCATCAATTTTTCAGTCTCTGAGAATAGTCCGGTCTCTGGACCCGAAAGGGGAACCGTCTATATCGTCAGTGGTGGTTGGGGGGCTCCTCTCTATGAAGGCAGTCCTCAGTGGTGGACTGCTTATGGGCCAGTGCCAATATACCATTTTACTCTCATCGATATCAATCCCCAGGGTACTCTTACTCTAAAGGCCATCGATAAGGATGGCAAGGTATTTGATGAGTACGTAATCCAGAAAAATCCGCCAGTCGGGCAGAATAGCTCTCCTGCCCCTCTTGTAGCCTTAGTCTTGATCGGCTGTTTAGTCCTGGTCGTTATTACCTATTCCTTGTTAAGGAAACGATTGGGGTAGCATAAATATATTCATGATGCTGTAAGAAGATCACTTATTCCTACTTCCCTAACCTACTTTTCATTCTACCATCCGGGTGGATTGCATCAAAAAGGGTATTGCTTCAGTAGAAGGAGTCATTTGACCCAATTCTCCATCCTTTCCTTTACATGCTTATTTATCATAAACGGCCTATTTCCCTCTGCATTTTTCTTCAGATAGTGCAGCGTCCCTTTCGAGGATCCCATCTTCTTCCAATCAGCTTTTGAAATGCTCTGGATCTTCCTGCGCGTTT
>JAJRCP010000050.1 GCA_028678885.1 Methanomicrobiales archaeon | reverse complement strand
TTGTCGAGGCAAAAGAACAGGGGCTAGTGACTGCGATAGGGGTAACGGGGCACTACGATCCCGCAATTCTTATCCATGCGATAGAAACATGGCCCCTAGATACTGTCCTTCTGCCTGTGAACCCGGTGGAAGGGGTGATCGGTGGGTTCCTAGAATCTGCTCTGCCCGCTGCCCGGCGACGCGGTTTGGGAATTATCGGTATGAAAGTATTCGGGGGAGGGCAGTACATTGATCCGGCAGCGGGTATATCACCAGAACAACTCCTCCGCTATGCCCTTTCTCAGGATATCGATGTGGCAATCGCGGGTTGTAGGACTCCACAGGAGGTTCGCACGCTCGCCGCGGCTGGAAGATTACCTATCCTCCCCCAGAGGGAACAAAGAGAACTTCTGGATATGCTCCAGGACGATGCCGATCGGCTTGCTTATTACCGTGGCGTGATATGACAAACACCGGAAAGGAGGAAGAGAGGATCCAGCATTTCCTTGAAATGCTCTCCAGCACCGAATGGGACCTGAGATACCGGGCGGCCCAAGAACTAGGAAGACTTGGTGACCCAAAGGCATTGAATCTCCTCATCCAAGCACTCCAGGACGCAGACTGGAGGGTACGCCAGAAAGCGGCATGGGCATTGGGAAATATCGGGGACCCCCGTGCGATCCAGCCCCTCAGACGGCTGATGACAGATCCTTCTGATGGGGTTCAGGATATGATCCGTCAGGCACTGGATATGATCAGAAGAAAGATGTATTCGTGAGAAGTGTAGCGGTAATGGCACACTTTTTCTGTTTCAGTATCATGGAATGAAAAAATTGGGATGCTTGCATGGGAAACGAAAAGATTCATCAGGTGGGTTCGACTCCCAATCTGGAGGAGCATACTGAATACCCATCAAATTCTGTCCTGCAGTACCACAGGAGACAATGATGACAGGAAATACCGTAGTTGAAGCGAAGAATCTGGTGAAGCGCTTCGGAAATCTCCAGGCGGTTAACGGAATCAGTTTCCAGGTTCAGGAAGGAGAAGCGTTTGGATTTCTGGGACCTAATGGTGCAGGGAAAACCAGCACCATGCGGATGATTCAGTGCGTCTCTCCCAAGACGTCCGGGGAGCTGCGGGTGTTTGGTATGGATACCGAGGAGCATCCCCGCGAGATCAAACTACGGATGGGGGTAGTTCCACAGGAAAGTAATCTGGATCCGGATTTCACGGTTCGAGAGGGATTGATACAGTTTGCCCGATACTTCGACATCCCCCGGCACGAGGCCGCACCACGTGCCGATGAGCTTCTCGCGTTCATGGCTTTGGAAGAGAAAAAAAATTCGACCGTTGAAAAACTCTCCGGAGGAATGAGGCGGAGGCTCATTCTTGCACGAGCTCTAATCAATCACCCGACCCTTCTGATCCTTGATGAACCCACCACCGGTCTCGATCCCCAGGCGCGTCACCTGATCTGGGAAAAGATGCGAGGCCTGGTTGATGAGGGAAACACCATCCTTCTCACCACCCATTACATGGAAGAAGCAGCCCGACTCTGTGACCGGATTGTTATCATGGATACAGGGAAAATTCTTGTGGAAGGGAGGCCGGATGAACTGGTAAAAGCCCATGCATCAGAGTATATGGTGGAGGCAGATACATCTCCGGATGTGATGCAATGCCTAAAAAGACATCAGATCGCCTTTGACACTTATGGGGATAAGGTGCAGATATTTACCCGAGATCCCAAAGAAGTCACCCGCCTTCTGTTAGATGAATGCAGCATGGATGGTGAGGTCACTGCCCGACCTACAACCCTCGAAGATGTGTTCCTCAAGCTCACCGGTCGTACCCTACGGGAGTGAGCCGTCATGCACCTTGGCTTCCCCGTGAGCTACCGGGTCTGGAAAGTATGGCGAAGAAACTTAGGGAGCTTTATGCGCACCTGGAAGGTGAACTTTATTCCCCCATTTCTTGAGCCGATTCTCTATCTGCTTGCTCTTGGTCTTGGAGTGGGAAGCTTCATAACAGAAGTAAACGGGGTATCATATTCCCGCTTCATCGCCCCTGCCCTTGTCTCCATTGCGGTGATGAACGCTGCCTTCTTTGAGTGCACCTACTCTTCCTATGTGCGGATGTACTACCAGAAAACTTTTGATGCCATGATCGCAACCCCGCTTTCCATCGAGGAGGTGATTGCGGGAGAGCTCCTGTGGGGGGCCACCCGAAGTGTGATCTATGCGGTACTCATGTTCCCTGTTCTTCTGGTATTTGGAGTGATCGATCTCCCGTCCTCATTTCTGATCTTTCCATTCGCAGTGCTCGCAGGCCTCCTCTTTGCCGCTCTGGGGATGTGTTTCACTGCCATCACACCCAGTATTGATGGACTTAACTACCCCAGCTTCCTCCTCATCACACCCATGTTTCTTTTCAGCGGCACATTCTTCCCGCTCTCCCTTCTGCCTTCCTTTATCCAAGTCATAGCCTTTGCTTTCCTTCCACTTGCCCACGTTGTACGGGTGATCAGGTGTTTCACTTTGAACTCGTTCTCTCCCGATGTCCTCATAAGTCTGGCCTGGGTACTCGGAGCAACGTTGGTCCTCTCCACCATTTCCATCCGGCTGATGAAAAAAAGGCTTATCGTCTGATCGGGAAGCTAGAAAGGTTCTTTGCATGTAGGTACCAAACGATTCAGAGGTATTGTGGGTGACCTAGAGGATCCTGGATCCGAAACTGGAAAGGAGGACGAAAATCCCATAGTCAACTGGGTCCGTTCTGAGATCGAACGGGAGGAACAGGAGCAGCTTCGGCTTCTGAAAAGCGATACAAAGGTACATCATAACACCCTGTTTATCGTGGGAGGTCTGCTGGCAAACATCATTGCTGCAGCCCTCCTTCCCAATTATCTGGTCTACTGGATAGCAGCGAGCTTCTTTCTCTATGTTATCGCCCCTCTTATCCTGCTGGTCCCGACTGAACGCAAGGAGGTGATTCTTCCTGCAAGGAAAGATCTTGAAGGATATCTTCATATCATAGAACAGTATGGGATCTCCCGCAATACAAAGACACTCGGACAAATTATCTGGAA
>JAJRCP010000049.1 GCA_028678885.1 Methanomicrobiales archaeon | reverse complement strand
TTTAAGACCACATATGAAAAGCTCCAGAATACCATCGAATACTTCCCCGATGCCACATTCATTGTTGATCGCAGCAAAAAGGTGGTAGCTTGGAACCGGGCTATGGAAGATCTCACCGGCGTAAAAAAGATGGATATCCTGGGAAAATCTACTTACAGAGAGGCTTTCTCCTTTTACAGGGATGCACGTCCAGTTCTCGTTGATCTGATTAATCTACCGGTTAATGAGCTGGCACAAAAATATCCCAGCGTGCAACGATTTGGGAATAACCTATTCGTGGAGGCGTTCATACCGACGATGTACAAAGGAAAAGGGGCGTATCTCTGGGGGAAAGCAACAATACTTATCGATAATCAAAATAACCCTCTGGGTGCGATTGAGATGGTCAGGGACATCACGGAATGGAAGAAAGTCGCAGAAGTTCGGAGAAAAAAATAGAAGAAGAGATTATGAACCCTTTAATTGAGGCGGAAGGGCAGTTAGAAGGAACCCCATTTCACTGAAGGGTTAGCGTTTACTTCCACTTTCGGTGAAAGATTCCCGTTTTCTTTTCTGATAGTAACTTCCGTATTGATAGACGTCCCATGTTCACATCCTATCTGATTTTCGAAATTGAATAGGAAGAAAGATTGGGAGTATTCCGACAATGAGTGAGCAGGTGCGGGGTGGGTTCTACCTAAAAAATAAAACATATCCAGAATCATTTTTTCAGGAGGAGTTCGTTCGGGAAGGGGATCCTTTTAAAAAAACGAGTGCGAGGGGAGGGATTTGAACCCGCGAACCCCTTCGGGAGCAGATCTTGAGTCTGCCTCTTTTGACCAAGCTTAGATACCCTCGCGCAACTATGTACTTCCGTTTGGTATTATTTATTTATCCGGATTTGTCGATCGGGTGAACCAATGATACGAGGATTCTTGATTGAGCTTGTCCACAGATCTGTTACATGAAATCGGCTAGTCCGAGCTGCTGCTCGTCTTCCTTTCCAAAGGTGGATCGGATGGCTAAATCGATAGCCTCAATCCGCTGCTGGGTATACTCCGTGACTCTGAAATCGGAGCAGATCTGTCGGGAAATCTCCAGATACTTCTTCACCGAGGCCTCATGAACGGTGGGAATGATATTCCCTCCGCATTTGATACATTTTCCGGCAAGAGGAATGCGACGGTACTTCTGGCTGCATTTTGAACAGCGGACCGACTGGTTGGAGAACGCACGCAGGTTTCCCATCAGATCGGGAATGAAATGAGTATTCAGCACGCGTTCTGCAACATCATCGGCATCCACTGCCCGGATCATCTTCGCAATTCTCAACATCTCTTCAAGCTTCTCTGCCATGGTCTCCATCTCCTGATAGGTAGATTCGAGGGGACCAGCAGAGATATCGCTTGTATCATGCGTGTAGAGAAACCCCTCTAGCTGTGCGGCTGTACCCAGTCTGTGTTCAACACGATCGATCGCCTTTTCAATCTCCTTCGGGTGGGTGAATGTAAGTGCCTTTAGATAGAGTTCAATTGGATACGTGGAACCGACGTCCAGATTGTGACTCTCCTTGTCAATTTCCAAGGGGTCGATGCGACTGGTAATCACGAGAGGGGCATCCATTGTTCCTCCCCTCGTTTCCGGGAGATAGGAACGGGAGAAGTTGATTAGACAGTCCATAAGGAGCATGACGCAGTCTTCATCACCATCGCACTGGCCCGTAAAAATGCTATTTGCTTCCATGGTATGATCGTGCTCTACGGTAAGGCAGTACACGATCAGTTCTGTCGCAGGGAGGATGTCACGGGACGCGATTCGCTCGGTAAGGGGGGTGGGTCCAGAGAAGACGGGTATAGAATCTCCCTTCTTCACTTCCATGGCTACGATCTTTTTCAGATAGTTCAGATCCCAGATGAGCATGGCGTGTTCTGGGGTCACGATGATCGATTTCCCATGATCGGTCTCAAACCGAATCCAGGCTTCTGGTGATTTATGAACTGATACAGAGGTTATACGGCGCATGCGGATAGCTCCCGCGGTATCGATACTCCGTATATAAAAGGTTTTTAGGGGATTGGAGTAATACGTTCCTACACGATCCAGGCCTGGTGCATTGATGTTAAAGTTCTCCAGGACAAACTGTTTGATGGTCTGTTTTCTCCAGGAGATTCCATCATGGACTTCGATTCGGGTGTCCCCCTGGAAACAATTTCTTCTCTTGGCTGCATGAAAGAACGGATGGGCATATCCAACGTTTGCTCGGGTAAAACCAATCAATCTAGCGAGTACACCGGCGCTTGTGTGGGGGGCGAGTCCAACCAGGAGATGTCCGATCAGATCCTCTTTCTTCTTGACCTCATAGAATGGGGGCAACCCATAGAACCTTTCCAGCATTTCATCAATGAAGGCTGCTACCTTGACAAGGTACTCCGCACATTTCTCAGAGATGAGGATGTCCTGGGGTCGGAGTTCGAGCACTTGTTCCGGTTTGGTAAGGGGAATACCTAGGATATCGTTCCGGTAGCCGAGGGCATGGAGTGTCTCCACGGGAGTATCAATCTCCTGGGGGCGAAAATGTGTCAACGGGAGGTCGATCATATCGTATCGTATTGTCCCGTCTTTGAATACGAACAATCCGTTTTTCGAACGAAGAATGCCCTTCTCAATCGGCTCGGCGCATCGTTCCCGTGACATTAGCAGTTTCACTCCTTTCACTAGAGAGATGGATGAATCCCTGATTTCGAGGCGATCGAGAGCAACCGCGTACTCGGCTTTGATATTCAGAGTGATTTTCTGACTGCAAATTGCCGGTGCATGGCAGCGCGGGCAATGATCACCAGAAATTTCCTGCTTACAGCGGGGGCAACGGAAAACCGGAGCAGTTTGGCCTCCGCAGGTACAAGTATTATGGTAGGTGATAGTCGCACATTCCCTGCATCTCCTTTCACTTATTTCGATCTCTATGAGGCCATTCGCGGTATTCGCTGCCACTGTATGCGTCTGGGCTTCTTGGAACGAGCGGCGTGATCCTCCGGCGTTTCCGAGAGGAAAGAGACAGTGGGGTGGCGGGCTCATTTCTCTGGGCTTGGATTTCCCCGGCCTTCCCATCCGTCCTCCGATCCGGGTCCCTCCCCGGGGACGCAACCGGAAACCGCTGAGATGCGAGATGATCAGAAGGGGATCTGATGATTCGGGAAGATTCTCCCACGAGGACCTCCTCTCCCCAACCGTAGTCAAGCCCAAACAGGCAAGGAGTGTGTATCCCGGTGGAATACAGAGATTTCCTTCACGAACTCGATGTGGAACCAGGAGTTCTTCGAGTAGTGATTTAATCGCGAGATCAAGAGGAAGAATAAGCTCTCCCTGAATAAAACTCCCTCTCTCTCTGATAAACTCCGCTAGGGCGATGATCTGGTCACGAGTAAGATCCTCCCAGAGAAAGGTACAGGATGGATGCAGGTACGCTCCATCCAGTGCAAACTCGATAGCCTCTAGCTCGTCAGCAGGATCCCGCGGGCCCCCTTCCCGAAGCCACCACTCCTCACAATATCCGGCGGGTACAAGGAGATGGTTGTTCTCCAGGAATTCTCCGAAACTGATCAAGATCTCCCCGACATCGAGAATCGCTTCAATATCCTCCGCATAACGAATCGCTTCATCCTCAGTGTCGATGCGAAGAACATCCCCGTTCTTCAATCTCACAGTTGGCCCCTCAATTGTATCGACCGGTGCGATTCCTGCAGCCTTCCCGGGTCTTTCGATCTTCATCTGGGTCCCTACTGCGAGAAACTTGCCAAGAATATACATGGTGGCGGGATTTAGTCCCGCAGCGGCCAACCCGGTATTCCGGGACCGACC
>JAJRCP010000007.1 GCA_028678885.1 Methanomicrobiales archaeon | reverse complement strand
TTCTTCCCTTCGGATGAAGGGAGAGAGCATCGCAGAACTTGCTGTATTTGCACGGGTAATGAGAGAAAAAGCAACTCCTTTCCGTCCATCTGTATCGGGGTCTCTTGTAGATACCTGCGGAACCGGAGGTGATGGATCCTCCACCTTCAATATCAGCACCACAGCCGCTTTTGTAACCGCTGGTGCAGGAGTGCCGGTTGTTAAACATGGAAACCGGAGCGTCAGCAGCCGTTGTGGATCCGCGGATGTGCTGGAGGCACTCGGGGTACAGGTACAGCTCGAACCCGATCTGACCAGCAGGATCCTAGAACGGTACAGAATCGCGTTTCTGTTTGCCCCTCTCTATCACCCCGCAATGCGCTATGTCATGGGTCCCCGGAAAGAACTCGGATTCAGGACCGTGTTCAATCTTCTTGGGCCTCTCACGAATCCTGCTGGGGCGAACGCACAGCTGATGGGAGTCTACCATCCGTCCCTCACTGAAAAGATGGTCCGGGTTCTGGATATTCTGGGAGTTGATCGGGCGATGGTTGTCTATGGAGCGGGACTGGACGAGATCACCACCCATGGATACACCCGAGTCTCAGAACTATCTAACCGGGGAATGATGACTTATATGATCCGGTGCGAACGGTATGGCATCAGGAAGGCATCTCTGGACGATCTGAAGGGAGGAGAGGCGGCGACAAACGCCCGCATTCTTCTGGAGGTGTTGTCAGGGAAACGGGGACCGGCACGTGATATTGTACTCCTGAATGCAGGTGCCGCGATCTACCTGGGAGGGAAAGCGCGGGGCATGGAGGAGGGGATCTCCTGTGCTGAAGAATCCATCGACTCCGGTCGGGCGCAGAGAACGCTGGAAGGATTGATCCATGATAGCAGGAGTGCCTCATGATCCTCGAACATATTCTGGAAGCAACCCGGCAAAGGGTGGCAAACCTGCCCGATAAGATCCCTCTCTCCCCTCGTACGTTGGATAGAAGCCTCTCCCGTGCCATCGACTCCCGTCGGAAAAAGAACGCGATCATCGGAGAATTGAAATTTTCTTCCCCTCTTGATGGTCAGTTCCGAGAGCCTGTCCAAGTTGCTCCCCTCGCACAGGAATTGATAGAGGGCGGATGCATCGCCCTTTCGGTTCTGACCGTACCCACCTACTTCGGTGGGAGCCCGCAGTATCTCTCCCAGGTGCAGCGTGTTACGACGGTGCCTGTACTTAGGAAGGATTTCATCATCGATGAAAAACAGGTGTACGAGACGCGAAGCATGGGAGCAGATGCTATTCTTCTCATCGCCCTCCTGCTCGGGAATGACCTTGCATCTTTCGTCACCCTTTCCCTTCGTCTCGGGATTGAACCGGTGGTCGAAGTCCATACTCCTGAAGAAGTGGAGATCGCCCTTTCCACCGATGCGACCATTATCGGGATCAACAATCGCGACCTGCGGACAATGGAAGTCGATATCTCCACTACGGAACTCCTTGCTCCCCTGTGCGAACCGGCAACGAGGATTTCTATGAGCGGTATTACCCGAATCGATGATATTGTCCGCTTGAAAGGGTGTTGCGAAGCCTTCCTGATCGGTTCAGTGCTCATGAGATCCTCCATTCCCCGGAAAACTGCGGAGGGATTTGTATCCGCGTGAAGAGGGTGGAGGGAAGGTCACCCGGAGGGGAGGATCACCTAATGTCTGACCTAGAGGAGTAACTCATGAGTATGAATAGAGGACGGTTTGGAGAATACGGCGGCCAGTATGTCCCGGAGACCCTGATGGGACCACTCCAGGAGCTGGAGATCGCCTATGAAGAATTCCGGCAGAATGAAACAGCGATGATCACCCTCCACCGATATCTAACCGACTACGCCGGCCGCCCAACCAAGCTCACCTTCTGCGAGAATCTCTCCTCATTGCTGGGAGTGAGGATCTATCTAAAACGCGAGGATCTCCTCCACGGAGGAGCTCACAAGATCAATAATACCCTAGGCCAGGCCCTTCTGGCAAAATTCATGGGAAAAAAGCGCTTGATCGCAGAAACGGGGGCTGGACAACATGGAGTCGCAACTGCAATCGCGGGGGCCGTCTTCGGATTTCCAGTCGATGTCTATATGGGTGAAGTGGACATCAGGAGGCAGGAATTAAACGTCTTTCGCATGCAGCTGATGGGGGCACGGGTGCTCCCCGTCACCACCGGAACAAGGACGCTCAAGGACGCCATCAACGAAGCCCTCCGAGACTGGGTCGCAAACGTCGCTACCACTCATTACCTAATCGGATCCGTAGTTGGTCCGCATCCCTATCCGCGAATGGTAGCTGACTTCCAATCAGTTATCGGGAAAGAGACAAAGGAGCAGATCCTCGAAAAAGAAGGAAGACTTCCCGATGTTATTCTCGCCTGCGTAGGGGGAGGGTCCAATGCAATCGGTATGTTTTCCTCCTTTTTTTCCGACGATGTGCGGTTGATCGGCGTGGAAGCGGGAGGAAGGGGGCTGGAGACCGGTGAACACGGTGCCTCCCTCTGTGGTGGAACAAAGGGAGTCCTACATGGGGCGCTGAGCTATGTTCTGCAGGATGCGAACGGGCAGATCCGGAACACTCACAGTATCTCAGCAGGTCTTGATTATCCGGGAGTGGGACCAGAACACAGTATGCTAAAAGATGCCGGACGCGTTGAATACACGGCAGTGAACGATGCGGAAGCACTCGAGGCATTCTACCTGCTATCAAAAAAGGAAGGAATCATTCCCGCACTGGAATCTGCCCATGCGATTGCCAGTGCAGTCCGGATTGCCGATACCCTTGATCACGACGACATCGTGGTCATCAACCTCTCTGGCCGCGGGGATAAGGATGTGAGTGAGGTTGCAGCACGAGAAAAGGAGCGAAAATGAGCCGGCTTGAGTCGGTTTTTTCCGGAAGACGTCCCCCGGCATTCATCGCATTCCTGGTTGCAGGGGATCCTGATCGCAACACATCGGCGGCTCTCGCCCGGTCGATCATCGATGCAGGAGCTGACGTGCTGGAACTCGGTATGCCTTTCTCGGATCCCATTGCCGATGGGCCTACGATACAGAAGGCAGATGATCGGGCCCTTGCCAGCGGGATGACCCCGGATCATCTGTTCGGAATGATCCGGGAGATTCGTACATATTCAGCCATTCCACTCGTTATCCTGACATATTATAATATCGTATATTCGCGGGGCATCGATCGGTTTTACCAAGAAGCGGCTGCTTCCGGTCTGGATGCGATCCTGATTGTAGATCTCCCTCCTGAGGAGTCCGATGAAGCCGTGCATGCCGCGGGCAAGAACGGAATAGACCAGATCTTCCTAGTCTCCGAGACTACTTCTGATGAACGTCTGGAGATGATTCTCTCCCGAGCAGGAGGCTTTCTCTACTTGGTATCCACGCTTGGTGTAACCGGTGCCCGGCAGGAGCTTTCACCGAATATTGTGACGCTCCTTACGCGGGTAAAGCAGGGCACAGATCTCCCTGTTGCTGTTGGGTTTGGTATCTCTCGGCCGGAACAGGTGGAATCCCTGATCCGTGCAGGTGCCGATGCCGTGATCGTAGGTAGTGCGATCGTTCAACATATTGAGATGAACTTGGGAGATGCTGAGACGATACGCCAGAGGATA
>JAJRCP010000048.1 GCA_028678885.1 Methanomicrobiales archaeon | reverse complement strand
TTATATAGTAATATGATTTATTCATTAATGTTCAGGGAGGCACTGCTTCCCTGATACAGCTGGTGGAAAGCCATGAACTGGAGGGTCATCACCGGGATATTATGTGCGGGCATTATTCCGGAATATGTATTCCTCTCATGCGGGGCGGCGTTCCGTGACCTCTTCACTGCATATGTATTCACACCTAGTATCATTTCCAATGGGGTACTTGTCCTCAACTTCGTTCTGGCTGTAGCAATCTGGGATTCAGGAACTAATATCATCACCCGAGAAAACCAATCCTCCCTATCTCGATCATCCTTGGCAAAAGGTGGGCAC
This sequence comes from Methanomicrobiales archaeon, assembly GCA_028678885.1. Classification (GTDB taxonomy): domain Archaea; phylum Halobacteriota; class Methanomicrobia; order Methanomicrobiales; family JACTUA01; genus JAJRCM01. The sequence goes on along the minus strand of JAJRCP010000048.1, from coordinate 8,812 downwards.
AATATCATACAATATACTCGGGAATTTTTCACATGCGGAAATCTGTAGTGTAGGAACACGGCTGAGGCTTTCCCCAGCCTTCTCTCTTGTACATCCCTCAAAGGGAAACTTTACATGGTTTCTTTCTCAGACATTCGATAATGCTTTCAAACCTTCCTGACCGAATAAGGGTAGGGTCAGAGGAGAGGACTCCCGGTGGCTGAAATCCCATCCGGATCAGTAGTTGAAGGGCTACTTTTCCTGCTTCATTCATCTGATAAGGCAACCAGGGCAGAAGCCACCCGCTCCTTGGGAGAAATGGGATCTTTTGCAATAGGCGGTCTTCTCCAAGCTCTGCGGGATCCGAAGTGGGCCGTCCGATATCGGGCAGTGGAAGCCCTGGGAATGATCAGCGATCCGCAGATCGATCCAGTACTCATCAAAGCCTTGGATGATACAAGGGACCATGTGCGGTACATAGCAGCAAAGATGCTGGGGATACGGAAAACCACGGCCGCGACCCATTGTCTAATAAAATGCTTACGGGACGAAAACGAGTTTGTCCGGATCAGTGCCGCACGAGCGCTTGGATCACTCGAGGATCCCCGGGGTATTCAGGCCTTGAGAAATGCTCTGGGTAGGGAACCAGTGGAACGAGTGGCAATTGAAATAAAGAAGTCTCTCGGAATGTGATCATCCGCAGGTGAAAATGTGAGGGGTTTCCTGCAAAAAATAGGAGCGTGAGGAATTCTAAAAACAATATTCACAATTTCTGGCAGATGATATCCAGGAGCCGATGGTGGATCTGGTAGGAGCTGTGCTTGAGGTCGATGGGAGCGGAGAGGTTAACGATGGTTTCACGACCTTCCACATGAATGGTCACCCGCTCTGCATCGAAATCCACATACGCGGCCATAGATGGATCGGGAGGGAGTTCCGCGGTGATGAAGAAGTGGGCCGGTCCTTCCACCAGTTCATAGGTGACCTCACATGGTTCACCCCCGATGGAGCGGATCACCTGTGGAGCTCCACCTGGTCCGGTGATGATGGTATACCCGATAAACCGATGGGTATGATCCGCAGACATACCCTTAACTAGCTCCTCCATCATTTTTACGAGATCCCTGAAAAAGTCATCAGGAGTGTTGTTATCGGGCATATGCACCATGCAGGGTATAGGTCTCACCGGTTCGATCGATAATACCCCTCCGGAGGAGTCCCTCCAGGTGAAGGTTCAATTCTAGGTCGGGCAAAGAGGTGTATTCCCGCAATTCATCATAGGTCAATTCATAGTGCCCCAGAGCAAACACGATATCTAAATCGGTATCGTCTTCTAGGATCTTCCTCCCCTGCGAGAGAATCTCCTGCACCCGTATCTCAATATCCTTCTCTAGCTGGTCGAGGTTGGAGATGAGGTTGTCCCGTGCTTCGATCATCCTACGGAGCATGGCAAGAGAGCCATGAAACGACGTCACCTCATCGGAGGATTTGGAAACCATCTCTCCGCTTCCCGTCTGAAATCTGACGATTACATCGATATTGCGGGCCAAGTAATAGTATTTTCTCCTCCTTTCATCATGGTTGAAACGGAGAATATTTTCGTGTTCCATCAGCTGGAGATGTTCAATCACTGCTTTGGGACTTATCGTCAACTTCTCCGAGATCTCGGTAACGAAACATGGCTTCTGCTCCAAGAGCTCGATGATCCTCCGGCGATTTCTGTTTCCCAGGATATCAAGGATGTGGGAGTTCCCACCATCATCCAGCATATTTACTTCATGTTAGGCTTATAGATATAAAAAAAGGTTTTTATTCTAGCATTGGATAATTCGGTGCTTCATCCGTAATCAGGATATCATGAGGATGGCTCTCGCTGACACCGGCGATTGTCTGCCGGATGAACCGGGCTTTTGTATGCAATTCGGGTATGGTTCGGCATCCGGTGTATCCCATGGAGGACTTGAGTCCGCCGACAAGCTGGTAGAGCACCTCAGAGACTTTCCCCTTGTACGGGATTGCACCCTCCACCCCTTCCGGAACAAATTTGGTCCTCCCAATATCCCGCCGCTGGAAGTACCTGTCAGTCGATTGACCTCCGCTCATCACTCCAAGAGAGCCCATTCCTCGGTATTGTTTGTACAGCCGTCCCCTGATCACACTGATTCTTCCTGGTGCTTCCTCTGTTCCGGCAAAGAGGCCCCCACTCATTACGCTATCTGCCCCTGCCGCAAGGGCTTTTGCGATATCGCCGCTGTACCGTACGCCCCCATCCGCGATAACCGGGACGTCGTTCTTGGAGGCCACCTCTGCCACCTGGGCAATGGCACTTATCTGGGGAACACCCACTCCTGCCACAATACGGGTAGTGCAGATAGAACCAGGCCCGATACCCACTTTCAGCCCGTCCACCTCAGCCCCGAACTCTTCCGCGGCCAGCCGGGTGGCGATATTTCCCGCCACCACGTCTGCTTTGACGCTCGCCTTGATGTCCCGCACCGCCTTTACCACCTTCATATTGTGGCCATGGGCGCAATCCACCACTAGAGCATCCACCCCACTTACGTCCAGTTTCATGGCCCGTTCAAAATCAAAAGGACCCACAGCTGCCGCAACCCGCAACCTGCCTTCCTTGTCCCGGTTTGCCCGCGGGTACTGTTTTTTCTCGAGGATGTCCTGCATGGTGACGATTCCGATCAATCTACCACCCGGGTCCACCACCGGAAGCCGCTCCACTTTGTTTGTGTACATGATCTCGAGAGCGGTTTCCATATTGATGTGCTCATCTGCGGTAATCGGCTCCTTGGTCATCACCGTTTGAATGCTCTCGCTTCCCCTCTTTGGTATGATCGCCCGCACATCCCTTCGGCTCACAATCCCGATCACTCTACCGTTTTCCATGACAGGAACTCCGCTGATCCCGTGCTGGTTCATGAGTCGCTCCACATCTGCGACGGTCGTTTCCGGATCTACAGTGACCACGTTCCGTTCGATGAGATCCTCAGCTCTCTTCACTGCATTCACTTCGGCGAGCTCACGCTCCGGGGGCATATTCCGGTGCAGGACGCCAATACCACCATAGCGGGCGAGCGAGATCGCCATGGGAGATTCCGTAACCGTATCCATGGCTGCGCTCACCAGAGGAATATTAAGAGAAATGTGGCGGGAAAATCGGGAGCAAACATCCACCTCGTCAGGTTCCGTGTGCGATTCCGCTGGTTCGAGCAATACGTCGTCGAACGTCAATGCCAAGGGCATATTCAGCTTCTCCAGATACATACCTCACCTGATAGAACCCTTAACCTTCTCCACCAGATCTGCTCTGATCGCACTATTCCGGTCCCCCCCACACACCATGCCTCTCACGCCAATGATATCGGGTCCGATCTTGCGGAGCCCCTCAAGATCCCCGAATGTGAGAGAGCCTGCGAGGGCGGTTTCAAGACCAAGACCGTGGCACTTGCTGATGAACTGGATGAGTGCAGACTCCTCAATGAAATCAAACAGGCCTTTTCCGTCCTTGATCCCGGTATCGATCATGGCGACGTCCGCACCTGCCCGGGCAATGAGGTGTGGGAGTAGGAGAGGGGAAATGCTTCCCAACCGTTCGAAGTCTGCATACCCGGCGATAACCACCGATTTCTTCGGGTATGTATCTTTAACCGCCCGGACCAACGCAGATATAAAGAGCTCTGCCTCCTTTTCCCCGGCAAACATCAGCCCGGCCTTAATATAGTCCGCCCCCGCGCATGCAGCACCGTACGCCGCAAGAGCCGCTCCCCCCGGTTTGAATGGAAAATCCCCGATAGCTGCACTGAGCGGCTTGGTGGTTATTGCACGTACTTCTCGGATGACCCAGGGAAAATTCGCACCGAGAGACCCCTCACGAGGATTTTTGATATCGATGATATCTGCGGCGAGTGCTTGCCTGGCCTCCTCGATACTGCAAGGGCTGACCAGTAACTGCATGGAAGATGGTGGGTGCTGACTCTTAATAGTGGTTGCCATGGGAAGACTTCCGCTGCCATGCATGCCTGCCATGCAAATCCTTATCCTCGCATGCGACGATAGGACACACGGTATTGGAACGGGGGGACAGATCAATGGAGAAGAAAATAGAGGAGCTCATACACCGGCTCAAACAGAGCAGGTCACTCTCTGAGATTAAGGATGCTTGTGCATGCTCCGGAGGAGATACGGAGGTCATTCACCAACTAACCGAGGTGCTCGGTTCTGACGAAATGAGCACCCGGTGGAAAGCGGCCGTGGCGCTCACCGATATGGGTTCGCCTGCGGTAGATGATCTTATACAATGCCTTTCGGACAGGAAATCCTGCGTGCGGAGTTCAGCTGCCTGGGTGCTGGGAAATATCGGGGATAACCGTGCGGTTCAATTCCTGCTTCGGAATATGGAGGATCCTTCGGCGGATGTCCGGAAGGAGACTGCAGAAGCTCTCGGAAAATTGCGCGTTAGAACACCAAATATACTGATGAGAAACGGTACTCCGCTTGCCTGAACAGGGTTCAGGTTGGAAGGAAAAAAGAGAAACTAATTATTCATTGAGGCTGGATTGTCTCGTACAGGCCCGTGACAAGGCAACCACCATCCCCGATACTTTTAGTGGGCCTTCCGGGCCTGTTTTTTTATGGGTTTGAATTCCGAGCTTGTCTGGCTCCATCGGTATTTCAAGCTGAATCGGATCAGTTGTATCCATCCTCCTATTCCGTCATGAGTTAGCTGCAAGCTTAATACGCTATGCAGATAACCTTTTCCAGATGGACCTGATCCTCGCAATGGATCTGATGAAAGGCCAAGTCGTTCACGGACAGAAAGGAGAACGGAACACCTACCGGCCGCTTGTCTGGGGCATATCGCCCTCCACTGAGCCGGTGGAGTATGTACGGTTTTTGCGTCCTCGCTTTCTATATATCGCGGATCTAGATCATATCCAGGGAACAGGTTCTCATATCCGGGCGATCTATGAATGTGCGAGAGAGGTAACCAAGTGTTACGTGGATAGAGGATGCAGGAGTCCGGATGACTATCTTTCCAATCCATCCATCACCAATGTGGTGGGGACGGAGACTGCGGGAAGTGATCTCACTCTCTACCATGGGGGGTTTCTGAGCCTTGATATGAGGGAAGGAAGGGTGGTGCCTTCAGGGGAGGATCCGGTCCAGCTCCTCACTGAGCTTGACACCCTGGATTTCGAAGGTGTGATTCTCCTGAACATCGGAGCAGTGGGAACAGGCACCATACCTCCCTTGACCGATCTTAAGTCCTGGCGGGGGGCGTTCAAGGGTACACTCTTCTATGGGGGAGGAGTGGGTAGGGAAAAAGACCTCTACCTTCTTTATCGGCTGGGATATGAGGGAGTGCTCATATCCACTTCTCTCCATCGGGGACTGATACCACTTTCTTTCTTTCGGGAGGGGTATCTGTGCTGATTACCTTGGAGGGTATCGACGGTAGTGGAAAGAGTACGCTGATGGAAGCCCTGAGATTCTCTCTGGCTGACCTAAACCCGGTGTTCACCCGCGAGCCTGGTGCCACCTGGGTGGGGGATGCCGTTCGAAGGGCAGTGAAGGAGCGTTTGGATCCCGTGACCGAAGCCCTCCTCTTTACTGCTGACCATGCAGCACATCTTGCGGCGGTTATCCGTCCCGCGCTCAATGAGCGGAGGTTAGTCATATCAGACCGGTATACCGATAGCCGGTTTGCCTACCAGTCGGTAACCCTGGAAGGGACGGTCCCGTCTCCGCTCTCCTGGCTTCAGGCCCTCCACGCAGGGTGGAGTCTTCGGCCGGATCGGACCTTTCTTCTCATCCTCCCGGTCAAACAGGCGCTGGAAAGAATCAGGGATCATTCCCGAAGAGAACATTTCGAATCCGAAGAGATCCTAGCCAATGTGCAAGCACGGTACCTAGACTTTGCAGCCGCAGATCCAACCCGGTTTGTGATTATCGATGCCCTTAAAGGAAAAGAAGAGATCCACGCATTCGCGGAAGCCGAGATCAGGAGGATTGTGGGATGGTCACAAACATCTCGCCGATCCTGATCAAATCCACTTTTTTTCCCTCCACTAGGTAGGAAAACTGGGGTGAGAAGGCATTCTCGGGAACGGATATCTTTTCACCGTTAACCATAATGCTGGCTGGCGGATTCACGAGCTTGTCCACCGGGAGGGATCGTATTGCCTCCATAAAGTCTTTCGCCCGTTTCTTCAGCTGGGGGCCGATCACACCCATATTGAACCGGACCTCCCTCAACTCCCTCTCCAGTGCAGGCAATTCTTTCCGCCATCGAACATCTGCGTTCAGGGCGCGGGCTGCATCTCCGGCATCATCGAGAGTGCGTTTCGTGTACACGTTGATCTGGCCAAGGGGTGCATTGAGCGCCATCCCCTGATCATGTTTGTACCGGCGCAGTTCCGACACAAGGCCGATTAATGCATCCCCTCCTGATCGGGCCTCTGCATTCTCAAAAACGAAATCAACCCAGGGTTTGCGATGGACCCGTTCTCCCCGCAAATAGGAATAGCATTCATCGGCAAAGTGCGGCGTGAAAGGGGCGGTCATCCTGGTGAGTGTATCTAGAACGATCCGCAGTGCAGTGGCTGCACTTTCCTTCTCTGCACCCTTAGTATACAACCTCCCTTTTGCGAGCTCGATATACTGATCCGCCAGGACCGTCCAGGTAAATTCACGTATCGCTTTCAGGGTGCGGTCAAACTGGTACTGCTGCATCGCGTCGTTTACCTCTTTCACCGTATCCGAGAGCCGGCACAAGAGCCATCGGTCAACTTCTGCAATAACCTCCGCCGGATCAAGGGACCTGCCGTCAGAGATGTGGGGGAGGGCAAAACGAATAATATTCCAAAATTTGGTCTGGAAGCGAGAGGCGGCGATAACGTCGTTCCAGCTGAACATGATGTCTGAACCGGTGGCTGCACTTGCGGCTGCCCACTGGCGGAAAGCATCGGCACCGTACTGTCCAATGATCTCCTCGGTGTCGATGATATTCCCCCTGCTCTTGCTCATCTTGAACCCATCTTCCCCGAGTACCATGCCGTTGATTACGATCTGATCCCAAGGTCGCATACCGGTGAGGGCGACTGAACGGAGGATGGTATAGAACGCCCATGTACGAATGATGTCATGCCCCTGCGATCTGAGCTGGGCAGGAAAGATCTCCGGTTTTCCCTGTCCGTTCCATCCAGTTACGTTCAGAACGGAGATGGAGGAGTCCATCCAGGTATCGAGAACATCTACCTCTCCCGTTGCCTCGGTCGATCCGCAGGATGGGCAGGGTTCCTTCGGGTGAGCGATGGTCGGGTCGATTGGTAGATCCCCCTTGGGAGGCAGGATCATCTGGCCACAGTTCGAACAGAACCACACCGGAATGGGAGTGGCAAAGATCCGCTGGCGGGAGATACACCAGTCCCATTCCATCTGGGAGACCCAGTTCTCCATTCTCGTGAGCATATGGGCCGGAATCCATTCGATCTGGTGAGCGGCATCCAGGATTTCGTCGTGTTTGATTGCGATGAACCATTGCCGTTCTGAGAGGATCTCGATCGGCATTTTGCAGCGCCAGCAGGTGCCCACCCGCTGTTCGAGAGGCTCTTCGCGATGCAGGATACCGGCCTTTTCCATGTCCTTTAGGATCTCTCTCCTGCAATGGTCCACCTTCATATCTGCGTACCTTCCGCTGATGCCTGTCATCTTTCCCTGCCGGTTGATGGCCTTACGCAGGTCGAGGCCGTACTTCTTCCACCACAATACATCCTGCCGATCTCCGAAAGTACAGATCATCACCGCTCCGGTTCCAAACGAGGGATCTACTGCTTTATCGACAATCACCGGAACCTCATGCGCAAAGAGGGGGACTTTCATTTTCTTTCCAATCAAGTAACGGAATCGTTCGTCAGTCGGATTCACCGCTATCGCGACGCAGGCAGCAAGAAGCTCTGGTCGACTGGTTGCGATCTCTACGCCATCAAAATCAAAATATACAAGCGATGTTTTGCGGGGGACATGGGCAACTTCCGCAAAGGCAATCGCCGTCTCACACCGAGTGCAAAAATTAACCGGGTGCTCCGTACGGTATACATATCCTTTTTCTAGCATCTCCAAGAACGAGAGCTGGGTTTTTTGGAAATAGCGGGGGAGCATGGTAACGTACTCGTTGCTCCAGTCAATGGAGACCCCAAGCCGGCGCAGGGTATGACGCATCTTCTCTATGTTGGCGAGCGTGAGTTCGCGGCAGAGTCTACGGAATTCTTCTCGGGGCACGTCGTTTTTCGTGATCTTGTGCAGCTCCTCCACCTTTACCTCAGTGGGAAGTCCGTGGCAGTCCCACCCTTGAGGAAACATCACGTTATACCCGAGCATGCGCCGGTACCGGGCAATGAAATCAATGTAACACCAGTTAAGGGCATTCCCGATGTGGAAATTTCCGGTGGGATACGGCGGAGGAGTATCGATGATAAAGGGGGGACGGGTGCTCTCCGGGATGAAATAATACTCATCATCCCGCCACTCCCTCTGCCAGCGGGTCTCCACATCCTGGAAGGAATAGTGTTTGGGAAGTTCCTGTGGTGATGACATTTTCAACAAATTTTCTCGCAGAAGAAAATATAGTGATCGCATGAATTCCGTGCCGGCGTGACGAAAAAGGCGGATTTCACCAGAGAACGGCGTTAGGCGCAGACTGCAAAGTTCTTATTTTCACGGTTGCACATATAAAAGGTAATGTTCAAGAAGCCGGCGTACTGGGTGGGCTGGTCGCTGACAATTGCCTGCATCCTCATCTCTCCGTACGTCCAACCGGCAT
>JAJRCP010000047.1 GCA_028678885.1 Methanomicrobiales archaeon | reverse complement strand
GGTATTTGGCTGCGGTAGTATCGGGTATAATCTAGTAGAGGAATTATTCAAAGAAACAGAAGATATCCTCATTGTTGATAAGGATAAAAAACGGGTAGAAGACCTCCGTACGCAGAAGTACAACGCGATCGTCCGGGACCTGCGAAATGCGAACTTGATGGACAGCCTTCCTCTTCCCTCCACTGCGTTTGTACTCGCCAATGATAAGGATTCAAATCTTGCAGCAGTGAAAGCCATCAAGCAGGGTTGCTCTGCCTGTCATGTCATTGCCCGGGCCATCGATCCAGTGAGCGTCCAGCTGCTCGAAGAGGCTGGTGCTGATCTAGTGATCTACCCTCAAGCAGTGATCGCAAAATCCACCATTGAACATATTAAGCGAATCCAATCCTCCAAACAGGCACGGGAACTCTTCGATCTCCTGACCAGCAGGGAAGGAACGCTCGGGATTGTCACCCATTCCAACCCGGATCCCGATGCAATCTCCAGTGCGATGGCACTCGGTGCGATTGCCCAAGAAGCGAGCAACAAAAAGCTGCAGAGCCGTATCCTCTATAGTGGGGATATCGGGCATCAGGAAAACCGGGCATTTGTGAACCTGCTGGACATCAAGATGGAGCGATGTACCCCCCAGATCCTTTCGGAGTGCAAGTACATTGCACTCGTGGACTCCTCTGCCCCCGGGATCAATAATAAGCTCGAGAAAGGGTCCTCGGTCCTCCTAATCATCGATCATCACATGAACGGGGAGGACATGGTCGGGAAGGCGGAGTATACCGATATCCGTCCGGAAATCGGGGCCACCGCAACCATCCTTACCGAGTATATCCGGGAACTGGATATATCCGTCAGCAAGAAGGTTGCCACGGCACTCTTTTATGGGATCCGGGCAGACACCCGAGACTTCCGCCGGGGAGTAACTCCTGCTGACCTTACCAATGCGGCATATCTTATCACCCAGACGGATGCAGATCTCTTGGACAAGGTCACCTCTCCCGCACTCTCCCAGGAGACCCTCGATATCTTGGGGACCTCCATCCGCAACCGGAAGATTCGCAGCGGCTACCTCTTCTCCAATGTGGGTTACGTGAGGAATCGGGATGCCCTTCCCCAGGCAGCAGAGTTACTGATCAATCTGGAAGGCGTCAATACCGCAGTCGTATACGGGATCAGCGACACAAACATCATCATCTCTGCACGAAACAGGGACATCCGCCTGCATATCGGCGATGCACTTGCGGAGGCCTATAGGGATATCGGGGATGCCGGTGGGCATGCTACCATGGCTGCCGCCGCAATACCCCTGCGATTCTTCGGCGGGGTGAAGACGAAAGAGGATCTCCTCAATTTGGTGCACGATTCGCTTCTCCGCCGGTTCATGAAGGTCGTCGGGCTTGAAAAGAAAGAAGAAGAGCGTGAAATTTTCGAACTTTGAAGAGTGGGAGCCGTATTACCAGCAGATCCTGGAATATTTCTCTTTTGACCGGGCAAAGGATGAGGAGGCCGCCCGGTTGCTCTCCGGTCTCCTCCCCCATGACGACCTTTCTTTGCTTGCTAGGCAGGCTGCGGACCAGGTAGTAACGGTCGCGGGAAATGCCCACGCGCTTGATCGGGAGATAGGTCAGAGGAGGGGAAGACTCTGGGCAGCGGATGCAGCGGCAGAACGGTTATGGCAACAGGGTATACACCCCGATGCAGTATTCACTGATCTGGATGGTACTACGGAATCATTTATGGAAATGAACACTCAGGGGGCTATCATGGTGATCCATGCCCATGGGGACAACATGCCTCTCCTGCGATACTGGGTGCCGAAATTTTCTGGTCCCGTTGTGGGGACAACCCAGAGTCAGCCTCTTTTCAATATCCACAACTTCGGAGGATTCACGGACGGGGACCGTGCGGTATTCACCGCCAATGCCTTGGGCGCACGGGAGGTGCGGATCATCGGGTTTGATTTAAACGATCCAAACGTCGACCCAATAAAACGGGGAAAACTCTTCTGGGCACGGGAATTACTCCATCTTCTGGGCTATGACCTCTAACGCAGTACTCTTGGATGGGTATGTAGACGAACCCACTTGCCTGGGAGTCCCGCCATATATCTCTCCCTATGTGCGGTACCTTGCTGGGGTGCTGCGGGAGCATGGGTACACCCTGTCCTATTTGACCATTGATCAGCTGCGAAAGAATATCGCCCTATATCAGATGTTGGATGGTACCGAGATTGTCGTGGTGATTGCTGGACTCACTGTCCCGGGAAAGTACCTGGGAGGAACCCCCGCCACTATAACCGAAATCCAGCAGATAGGGCTCTCGCTCCGGAATACTACCACCGTGATCGGGGGCCCCATTCTTCGGGGATATGCGGGGATGGGAGGCAAGAAGGCGGTGCAACAGGTTATCGCTGGGTACGATGTCGTGCTTGAGGATTCGCCTGCCGAATCACTGGATGCGTTTCTGTCCGGGGGAGAACCGCGTGCCCCACTCTCCTATCCTCAGATCGATCGCTGGGCACGGGAAGGAAGTGTCATCATCAAAGAACATCCGTCCTTTCCCTATCTGATGGTCGAACTTGAGACTGCACAGGGATGCCCCCGTACCATCGAAGGAGGATGCTCCTTCTGTACAGAACGGTTTGCCGGTGCACCTACCTATCGTTCTATTGAAGGCATCACTGCAGAAGTAACGGCGCTGTATGCGGAAGGAGCTCGCCACTTCCGCCTAGGAAGACAGCCCGATCTCCTAGTATACGGAAGTAGCGGAGGAGCATATCCGGAACCCGTTCCGGAACAGCTGGACCGGTTGTTTCAGTCGATTCGTCTTGCCGCTCCCGGGTTACTGACACTCCACATCGACAATGTAAACCCGGGCACAATCGCCCGGCATATGGAAGCATCTCAGGAGGCGCTGGAAGCTATTGTGCGGGGACATACGCCGGGAGACGTCGCAGCTCTTGGGATGGAGACTGCGGATCCGGCGGTAATAGAATCAAACAACCTGAAGGCAGGGCCGGAGGAAGTGTGGGAAGCAATCCGCATCGTGAATGAGGTGGGGGCGAAACGAACCAAGGGGATCCCCGAGCTCCTTCCGGGACTCAATTTCGTGTTGGGTCTTTCCGGAGAGACGAAAGAAACCTACCAGCTGAACCAAAAATTCCTCCAGCATATCCAAGAGTTGGGGTTGCTGATCCGGAGGGTGAATATTCGCCAAGTGATGCCTTTCGAAGGGACACCGGCTTTTGAGAAGAACACATTGGAACAGCATCCAAGAGAATTTACGGAGTTCAAGCGATGGGTGCGGGAGTCATTTGATTTTCTTCAACTGCGGAAGGTATTTCCCGTAGGGACTTTGCTCGAGCGGGTGGTGATCGAGGTCTCAGGGAATCTTTCGTTTGGTAGACAGATGGGATCGTACCCCATTCTTGTCGGCATTCCTCTGGTTCTACCGGTCCGCAGCGTCCGCGATGTGGTGGTGGTAGACCACGGGATGCGTTCGGTTACCGCACTCCCCTGCCCCGCAGAAGTGAACCTGCTTCCCGCTGCGGCTCTCTCATGGATCCCCACCGTGGGAAAGAAGCGAGCAGGACAGATCCTGCGGAACAGGCCGATACGCACACTTGAGGAATTCAAAAAAGTAGTGGGTTCTACCCCGATCGACCCGTTCCTCTCTTTTCAGGTCTCCTGAAGCTCCATCACCTTGAGGATGTCGGTGCGAGTGACGATCCCCACGATCTCATCTTTTTCCACGACTGGTACACGGCCGATCTGCCGTTCGGACATGATCTTGAATGCGTCCGTCAGCGGTGCCGACGGTGGAAGAGTGATTATCTGCCGGCTCATTACGTCTTTCACCAGGAGTGCCTCACGATCCGTTGGAGAGCTCTTCTGGATATCCTGGAGGGTGACCATTCCCACGAGATGCCCATTATCGATCACCGGAAAACCTAGGTGTTTGGTGGAGTGCATCTTCTCTATGAGCTCAGATACCCTCATAGTAAGAGGTACGGTGATTACCGGACTGTTCATAACCTTTCCTATGGTGAGATCTTTCAGGAGAACATTATACCGTACCAGAAGCGATTCCTGATTAGCACCAATATAAATGAAAAAGGCGATGATGATTAGGATTGGATTGAAGACGAGAAATCCGAAGATTCCAAACAGGATGGCAAACCCCTTGCCGATGTCTGCTGCGATCCGGGTCGCCCGTGCGAGAGGCATCCTCTCGGCGAGCCAGGCCCGCAGTACCCTTCCCCCGTCCATGGGGAAAGCGGGAAGTAGATTAAACGCAAAGAGGATGATATTCAGAAGACCCAGGTACCCAAACGCGAAGATCAACGCTCCTCCGAGAGGAGGATTCACCCCGGCATTCCCCACCACGTACACTAGGGTGGATGAAATGATGCCCAGGGCAAGGCTGGTAAGGGGACCGGCGAGCGCCATGGGGAGCTCCACGCGAGGATCAGGTGTTGTCTCCTCCATGGAGGAGACCCCACCCAGGATAAGGAGGGTGATGCTGTTGATCTTGATCTTGTTTCTCTTTGCGATGAGCGAATGGGCAAGTTCGTGAATCAATACCCCGATGAAAAGCCCGATGGAGACGATTGCACCCAGAATATAGGGAATATAGCCTGACGTGATAAGGCTACGGTCGATGGTCACTCCAAAGAGGTTTGCAATGAGATCCGTCGTGAGAGAGATCTGACTGCCGATGATCCAGGCAAACAGAGGAATCACCAAGGCAAATGACCAGTGAAGGAGTACCGGAATACCAAAGAGCTTACCTATCTGGAACGAGCTTCTCATAGAAAAGCATCATCTTTTATATATTTATGTTGGATGAAAATGGAAAAATAGGGCCTTTTTGCACGAACCGATCTCACACATTCAACAATCTTTTTAAGCCAAATAGTAGATAACTTGAGAAGAGCAGTGCTCTGTTGAGGAGAAGGGATGAAAACACAGATTACTGAATTATTCGGGCTGAGCGTGTACACCGATAAGGCAGTCTATGTCGGGGATATCGAGGATGTGGTCATCGATGTCGATGGAAAGAAGCTGGATTCCATCGCAGTAGGGAATCTCAACCCTGAATTTGTCGATGTGAAAGGGTTCCGTGGTATCAAGATCCC
>JAJRCP010000046.1 GCA_028678885.1 Methanomicrobiales archaeon | reverse complement strand
ATAACTCCTCTGGAACCAGAGGAGATCGGCCGTCTCGCGCCAGCTCTCGATGATGTGATCGACAGTATCGACTGGGTTTCCCACCAGCTCTGCAGCTATGGCATCATCGAGACAAATGAGATCCTCCAGGAATTCGCTTCCCTGATGACACACTGCGCAGATGAGATTGAGACCGGAGTAGGGTTGCTCTCCACCCTGAAAAAACCCCTGGAGGTCCAGGAGAAGAGCATCGCCATCAATGTGCTCTGGAACCAATCACGGGAGCTCCTTTCCAGCGCTGTCATCGATCTCTTCAAGAGCCAAGATCCAATTCTTATCATCAAATTCAAGGATATCTACGAGAATCTTGAAGGTGTTCTTGCCAAATGCAACCATGTGGGCCACGTCCTAAATGACATATCTATGCACCATGTATGAGTGCCCTTCTAATTCCCGGAATCCTCCTGGCGCTGCTCTTTAATTTTGTAAATGGGTTGAACGGGGCAGCGAACTCGATAGCAACCGTGGTGGCCACTCGAACTCTTCCGCCCTTTCGCGCGATTGTTCTCGCTGCTGTCTTTAATTTTCTAGGGCCTCTTCTCTTCACCGCTGCCATTGCCCGGACTCTTGGCGAGGGAATCCTGCATGTGGACAGCATCACCCCATCGATACTGGTTGTTGCAATCCTCTCATCTGCAGTACTCCTGGTACTTGCTACGATTTCGGCTCTGCCGATCTCCTCCACCCATACACTGGTGGGGGGCTTGATCGGTGCTGGGATCGCTATCCATGGACTCCAGAGTGTGATTCTTCCACATCCCGCTGTATTTCAAGGCCTGCTCCTAGCAATCGCGCTCGGTGCTATGGTAGGAGTGCCGCTCTTCTTTCTTCTTGCCCTTACCTTTCACCTTCCGTGCGGTCGGACCATGCTCGCAGGATTCCTCGTTGGTGTTTCGCTCTCTGTTCCTTTCCTGATGATTACCGGATTTCTTTCCCTATCCGGTTTTGCGGTCATACTGGTCTTTATTTTTATTTCTCCTACCCTCGGGTTCCTCGCGGCGTTTTTTTTCGACATTCTGATCTCGTACCTGTTCCGCTACTCCCATCAGAACGTGCGTAGAAAGATCTTCCGACCCCTCCAAGTTATTGCAAGTGCGTTTCAGGCTACAAGCCATGGAGCACATGATGGACAGCACGCGGTCGCGATCATCACCACACTTCTTCTCGTCGAAGGGCTGATCCCGGGGTTCTTTGTTCCTCTCTGGGTAACGATTGCTTCTGCCTTGGCAATCGGTCTTGGGACCCTATTCGGGGGGTGGAACGTGATTGAACGGGTTGCAAAGAGGATCACTAGGATCCGGCCCTACCAGGGATTTTCGGCCAGTGTTTCCGCGGGACTCATTCTATCGACAATGGTCAATGCTGGTATTCCCGTGTCGACCACACACGTGATCAATGGAACCATCGTAGGAGTGGGAATCACCCGCGGCAGAAGTGCAGTCCAGTGGGGAGTATTCCGTACCATTATTGCTGGATGGCTGATCACCATCCCGCTGGCAATTTTCGTATCCTGGGTGCTTGCCCGAACCCTAGGACTCCTTCTTCCTGCAATGTAAACCGCAGAATTTTTCCTTTCTCACCGTGATAATCCGATAGTATGGGTATTCGAGAATGGGTTATCCCGCAGGACAAGGTCTTCTTCGATCAATTCGAGCAATTATCTAGGGTGGTGATGGAAGCGGCTGATGCACTGGTCGATCTCGTGGAGAACTTCGAGGACGTAAAAACGAAGGTGAAGAAGATTGGGGGAATCGAGCATGAAGGAGACCGTATTACTCATGAAGTGTATGAACAACTGAATATCACGTTCATCACCCCTATGGAACCCCAGGAGATATCCCGCTTGGCATCAGCCCTTGATGATATCCTGAATTATATTGATGGAACAGCTCAGAAAATGTTCAGCTATGGTATAACCGAGACAGATGCCCATATGCGCGAACTCGCGAAACTGATCTAGCTTTCGGTCGCAGAAATCCAGGAAGCGGTCCGGTATATTCGATCGATAAAAGATCCGCACCTGATCGAACAGCGCTGTATCGAGGTGAACCGGCTGGAGAATCTCGCAGATGATGTCCTCGCCCATGCGATCATCGACCTGTTCAAGACCCACATCAAACAGCCGGATGGTGAATTAAAAAAAAATCATTGTTTGGAAGAAGTGGTTCAGGAATGGCGGATGGCGATATCCGACAGGACATTTGCAGCATCTTCGCATTTATCGGTCGCGATTTCCATATAGTCGTAAATATCTTTTAATTTGATAATTGTGATCGCTTCCTGACAGAAATAAAATCCATAGACCTTTTCGTTAATTTACCTTTATAATCCAACAAAAAGGCGGATGACAAATAACGCAATGAAACCTATTACGGCACTGACAGGAATCGTGAGGATCCATGCCCATACAATACTCCGTGCCACTCCCCATTTCACCATGCTTGTCCCCATCGTCGTTCCAACCCCCATGATAGAGGTGCAGATGATATGGGCGGTACTAACTGGGATTCCCGCCATGGAGGATCCAATGATAGTCGCTGCTCCTGCGGTTTCTGCTGCGAACCCGTTCACCGGGCGGAGATTTGCGATTCGGTATCCCATGGTCTTTACAATTCTCCATCCACCGGTGAGTGTTCCGAGAGCAATCGCGGCATGCGCAAGGAGAATCACCCAAAACGGGACTGGTAGGGCATTCGGATCTGCGTTCAGGCCAAAGTATCCGATACTGAAGAGAAGAGGAACTATAATTCCCATCGTCTTCTGGGCATCATTTGTGCCATGACTGAAACTGTAGGAGGCCGCTGATATCAATTGTAGACGCCGGAAATAGGGCTCCGCACTGGCACGAGGATATCCTTTACTCAACTGTATTACCATTACCATAAACAAGTAACCGGCGACTAGCCCGATGAGAGGTGAAGCGATCATGAATATCGCCACTAGCTGGACAGTGAAAAATTTTATCGCTGATATTCCGGCTGCAGAAATTCCTGCTCCCACCATTCCCCCAATGAGTGAGTGCGATGATGAGGTAGGGAGCCCGAAATACCAAGTGATGAGATTCCAGCTGATCGCTCCTATCAATGAACCAAGTACAATATAGGGAATAATTTCTGTTGAAACAAAGTCCAATTTTATGATTTTGCTGATCGTGCTTGCAACCGCAACACCAAACCCAAAGGCAGCGATGAAGTTAAAAAGTGCGGCAAGTACGACTGCATTTCTGGGTGAAAGCACCTTAGTGGAGACTACCGTAGAGATCGCATTTGCTGAATCATGAAATCCATTTGTGAAGTCAAAAACCAGTGCAATAAAGATGATGATGCCAATAAGCAACAGGGGAGGAGCTACCATATCCTCTGCCCATTTTCGATGCATGGACTTGTTGATTCACTATGTTTTTGCCAAAAGGGGAGCACTGGTAGACAGAAAATATTTAAAAAAATCAAGAGATTT
>JAJRCP010000045.1 GCA_028678885.1 Methanomicrobiales archaeon | reverse complement strand
CGGAATGAAAGTGAATAAAAGGGAACACTTGCGTCAACTACAATCCAGGATTGAAAATTACACGAAGTCTCGTTATTTTCCATATAGAACATCCTTTCCAATCTATGCTTAGAAAAACTTTATTTAAAAACTATTTAATTATATCCAGATTCGACTAAAAGAAACGAATTCTGTGAATACTTTGAATTAGTGGATGACCGGAAACAAAAATATTTGATATTTCGATCAGTGAAGAAATGAATAGGCTCGCCAATAAAATCAATATTTCTTTATAATTTGATAAAAGAATTTCAGATCATCATGAGATTTTTAATTCGGTTACCTGAAATTCCTACTCATCAAACCTCATCAATTTTCTTTGCACCTTTTTGTAGTAAAAGTACCCCAGATATGTGCTGGTGGGGATTACTGTAAACTAAAGTGTTCTCGTTCCTGTTGTATTCTCGATTATTTGTTTCCATTTCAGGCATTGAAAAAAAAATATTCCTCATAGGAATTATTGTTAAATTTCCCAAAGACCTGCATTATCCGCATGTAGTCTTTCTGGAGAATAATCTGCCATACCAAACCGGCTATAATCATTATATGGCATATGTCTGATCAGCCTGTCATTAGTCTTCACACCCATTGTGGCAAAATGAAGATATTTGTAGGACGAATAGAACCTGATTAATTAATATGCATCCCCGTAACTATTATCGAGCCTGCTATAATCAGCACTAATGATGTACAAATCTCCAGAATCGCATCGGTTTATGTGTCTTTCCACTAATATCATGTTTTTACCATCATGATAATTGTAACAGAAAAAGAGAGCACGGTGCATAAGCCCTAATGACCCTGCAGCACCAATAATTCATTTTATGATTCTTGTGGATTGGCAGCTCCTAGATCGCATCTCTAGGGGCTATATCAGGATAGATCCGTACGACCCGAAACTGGTACAACCAAACTTCGTGGATATCCGACTTGGAAACCATTTTGTCTGGTACACTGACAGTAATGAGATTATCGACCTCCATAACCAAGGCAGCATATCTTCAGGTGTCGAAGAGATGCACGCAGACACGCTCATCCTCAATCCTGGTCAGTTTGTCCTTGCTGAAACACAGGAATGCATCGGATTGGCGGATAATACAGTTGTCACGATCGAGGGCAAATCGAGTATTGCCCGACTCGGTGTTACCCTGTACCAGACCGGCGGTTGGATCGACCCCGGTTTCCGTGGGACGATCACACTCGAGATGGCAAAGACAATTGCCGTCCGGTGAAAGTCTATGCGGGCATGCCGATTGGCCAGCTGGTCTTTTATACGACTGAACGGGCAGAGAACCCGTATTACAAAAAAGGTGATGCTAAGTATCTTGACCAGCGGCAGGCGACATTGTCACGGTATCATGCAAACAGAAAGAAATAATTTCACAGTTACAATCTAAAACCCGCGGTAAAAAGGAAATTATTAATATCCAGACTGTGTCCTACCTTTACCCCTCCGCGTTACGACTTGATTGTAGTACCTTTCCGAAGTTAGTGCAACAAGAGGGTGCCCCCAGCGACAGAACAAAGTTCAAAGGAGTGGTTATTAAATTTCAGAACAAGTAAGTCAGTCTGCCACTCCTTCCAGGATCAGGAATATTTGAACAGGGTGTAACAAACTCATCCAAAGTAGTACAGCAGCACTGAAAATATTTTTACGGACTTTTAAGCCATCATTAGAATGATCACGTAGATCAGCCTCTATTTAAAGATTGAGCGCATAGTATTCAGTATCCGGAGGACTCGCCCCACTTTCTGAACAGAGTAGTAGGGAACCAGTTCCGGATTAAAACTTGCAATAAACTGGGCAAGATGCGGTGTATTTGCAGCCATCATGTTATATTTTCCAATACCTTTTTTTTGTAAATAAGTCATGATGTCAAAGACAAGTAAGGACGTTGAGCCGGTGTCACTATAATCATTATGAGAAGCCGCTGACCAGCGATATGCCATATGACGATCCCAAATGAGAATTTCGGCTGACGCAGCTTCACCAGATGCCGTTTCTGCAATCCACATATCGCCCCATTGGGCATTCCTGATTTTATCAATAAGGGAAAAAAGGGATTTTTGGGAAAATTTTGGTTTCTTACCCTGCTTGAGATACGTATTGAGTGTAAGATCCCAGTAAATATCTTTATCCCATTTTTGGCTGACAACAATTCCGGACTTTTCGGCCTTTTTTATTGATCGTCTTGCATTTTTTGAGATATGTTGTTCTAATGTAGTTCCTGAAATCGGAAAGATGTAACAATAATGTATGGTATCTTCCCATCCTTGCCAGATATAAGGACGGACATCAATGACCTGAGGGCTCATGGTGAAAGAAATAAGATCCGGTTTTTTATTTTGAATTTCTGAAATAAGTGAATGGATAATTATCCATTCATCTTTCTCTCTTTCCCGAATTTTTGTGCTCTCGTGGGGCTGCATTATTATTCCGCCATAAGGAGTAAGTGGCACAGTAGTTTTGACAGAAGTGAAAATCCCCCCTCTACGGTAAGAATGAATCGCGCATCCCCCAACAAGTTGATCGTTGTGAAAGGCACCTAATAATTCCGTTTTAAAACCAGCCGCATTACCGGCAGTAACAATCCACGGAGACGTATGAAAAATTGTCCCGCTGGGCGAGATTTCAACTAGATCATCCCAGAGTGGATATTCGTCTGATGTGAGGATTCTTACTTTAATAGTATCCATAAATATTCATTAAAAGAGCAACTGTCGCTGCCAATCGTCATCCATATATTCCATTTTTAACTCGTATAGAATCTGTTCATATCCTACTAATATATTACTCAAATCCTCTTTTCGATACTTTGAAGACTTGGCAGAGTATGCACCCATCCAATAAGAATTTACATACACATTTTCCTGTTTTTAATATCAGGCTGATTTATCTTCAGTTGTCGGAGAGATGCTGTCCATCTGATAACCGATTCCTATGTCTACGGTAAAAAATAGCGTTTCTTCCATGAAATTTTTTACTAAAATACTATTAACCCTATATACAATTAACTCTCATTTAATACGGATGATCCCACCGGATCGGAGATGAATCAATGCGACTTCTTCTCATTCATTCAGATTATATCGAATATGAAGCCAAAAAGAAGACAAAGATGGCAGAGGAGTGCTCGGTGCTTTCTGACCGGGAGACCGAAGCACTCACTGTTTTCTGCGCCGTGGAATCGATCGATGAGGAAGACCTTGACGGGGTTATCCTCCAGGCAATCGAAGAGGTGAAAACAACTGCCGGCCAGGTGCATGTCGACAAGATCCTGGTTTACCCGTATGCTCACCTCTCCAGCGATCTTGCTTCACCGGAAACGGCGGTTGCCACGCTCAATGCACTCAGGGCCGGCCTCGAATCTGAAGGATTCAGTGTCAAACGGGCCCCGTTCGGGTGGTATAAATCCTTCAAGATCTCCTGCAAGGGTCACCCGCTCTCAGAGCTTTCAAAGACGATCACACCCGGGGAAGAAGGTACGGTCAAAAAAGAGAAGAAGGAGGTCACGCACGACTGGTTCGTGCTGACTCCTGACGGTAAAATCCATGATTATCATGAGTATCTCGACGATTCACCCTTTGGTTGTCTCGTTAAAAAAGAACTGGGTATAGCAATACCGACCGGTGGGGAACCAGCGCATGTTGACCTGATGCGTTCCAAGGAGTTCGTGGACTATGAACCGGCCAGCGATGTCGGATGCCTCCGCTGGATGCCGAAAGGGAAGATTATCCGTGACCTCCTTGCCGACTATGTGCTGCACCTGGTTCTCGAATACGGTGGCACTCCTGTCGAGACCCCGGTCATGTATGATCTTGGCGACCGGGCTATCTATGAACATGCAGAAAAGTTTGGCGAACGGCAGTACCGGTTCAAATCGAACAACCGCAACATGATGCTGCGTTTTGCAGCATGCTTCGGGATGTTTTCGATCATGCGGGACATGCATATCTCGCCCAACAACCTCCCGATGAAGATGTACGAGCTCTCCACCTACTCGTTCCGCCACGAACAGAAAGGTGAAGTGATCGGGCTGAAACGTCTCCGTGCCTTCACTATGCCCGACATGCACTCGCTCTGTACGGATATGCCCGAAGCACTGAAATGTTTCGAAGAACAGCTTGCCATGGGCTGGCAGACCGGACGTGATTTTGAGACACAGCTCGTCGCTGCATTCCGCTGCACGAAAGACTTCTATGCCCAACACGAAGCATGGGTGAAGAAGATCGTGAAGGAATCGGACTGCCCGATGCTGATCGAGATCCTTTCCGACCGGGTCCACTACTGGGTCGCAAAGATCGATCTTGCAGCCATTGACGGACAGATGCGTCCGATAGAGAACCCCACCGTACAGATCGATGTCGAGAGTTCACTCAGGTTCAATATCAAATATCACAAGGAGGATGGCACCGTAGTCCACCCCCCTATTCTCCACTGTTCACCTACCGGCAGCGTCGAGCGGGTGATCTGTGCCATCCTCGAAAACATCTCCACCCAGGCAGTTCCTGCACTCCCCACCTGGCTTTCCCCGGTACAGGTGCGTGTGATCCCTGTTGCCGAGCGTCATGCAGCAT
>JAJRCP010000044.1 GCA_028678885.1 Methanomicrobiales archaeon | reverse complement strand
TTGCTCGAGAAAGGACTCCACATCCACCATGGTCAGCCACTCTTCCCATGTCCTGCCGCCTTCCTTTCTTTTGCCGCATGGACAAATCCGATGAAGGGAGGGGAGGGATGGGCAGGACGTGAAGTGAACTCCGGGTGGAATTGGGTGGCTAGGAAGAATGGATGTCCAGAGATTTCAAGGGACTCCATCCGGTCTCCATTCTGTGAAGAAAATACCAGTCCTGCCTGCCTCAAATCGTCAATATACTGAGGATTCACCTCGTACCGGTGGCGGTGCCTTTCGATGATCTCCTGTTTTCCATACAACTGATGGATTAGGGTCCCCTCCTTGACGGTGATGGGATAATTCCCCAGTCTCATGGTTCCCCCAAGCTCGGTCACACTGTGCTGCTCGGGAAGAATCGCGATGACATATCTTCCGTTCCCAATCTCCTCACTGATCGCATTGCTCCAACCCAGCATGTGTTGTGCATACTCGATCACTGCAAGCTGGAATCCGAAACAGAGTCCCAGGTAGGGAATAGCGTTTGTACGGGCGAACTGGATAGCCTCGAGCTTTCCTTTCACACCCCGCGATCCAAATCCTCCCGGTACAAGGATCCCGTCTATCGCAGCGAGAACTGTTTTGTCCAGGTGCTCAGCATCCATCCAGACGATCTCTACCTGAGTGGAGAGGGCTCTCCCCGCGTGCTTGAGAGCCTCTTTGATACTGATGTACACATCCTCGATTCCATACTTACTTACGATGGCAACCGCGACACTCTCCGAATATTCCTTCATAACTGTGCGGTACCAAGAAGTCTCCGGTTCCCTTTTTTCCAGATGCAGACGATCACAAAGCACGTCTGCAAGCCCTTCCCGTTCCAGTTCCAGGGGTACTTCATAGATGTCCGGTACCGTGGCAGCGCTGATCACCGCTTCCGGAGGAACATCACAGAACGCCGATATCTTCTTCTTGGTGCTGTAATCTGTCGTCCGTGTGCTCCTTGCGACGATGAAATCGGGCTGTATCCCCACCTCCCGAAGCGCTTTTACCGAATGCTGAGTGGGTTTCGTTTTCAGTTCACCCATGGTATCGATCGGTACCAGCGTGACATGTATTAACACTAGATCCTGAGAGGGAAGCTCCCCCCTCATCTGGCGGACCGCCTCCAGAAACGGCATACTCTCAATGTCACCCACCGTTCCTCCCACTTCAACAAGGCAGATTTCCGGTTCAGTCCCGTTGATCTTCTGACACGCCGCTTTTCTGATGGAGCTCTTAATCTCATCGGTGATGTGGGGGATGATCTGGACGGTACTGCCCAGATAATCTCCTCTCCTCTCTTTCTCTATCACGTTTCGGTATACTTTTCCGGTGGTGATGTTATGGGATGCGTTAAGATTGATATCCAGGAATCGTTCATAGTTTCCCAAATCTAGATCCACTTCGCTCCCATCGTTCAGCACGAAGACCTCTCCGTGCTGGGCAGGATTCATCGTCCCCGCATCAATATTCAAATATGGATCGATCTTTACCGCGGTGACTTCGAACCTCCTGTTCTTTAAAATACGCCCAATCGAGGCAGTGGTTATGCCCTTCCCAAGGCCACTCATCACACCGCCGGTAACAATAATATATTTCAAACCCGACTCACCGTTGGTGTATAATTGATCATGGAAGATTATTAATCCACAGCATCTGAAAAAAGCCCTTTAAAGGCTTGATCAGCGCCTTTGACGATTTCAGGGTCACTTTAAGATCAGAAAGGATGCACTGGATCTGGCGAGTATCTCTCCCTTCCGGTCTTTTTTCCGTACTTCCCCCTCCATGAACGCCACCCGGCGCCCTTTTCGCACCACCCACCCAGCTGCCCTTATCGGGCCCTCTCTCTCCCCCTTTAGAAAGCTCGTGTTCTCCGTTAAGGTGGTGATTTGCTCATTCTGTGATATCTGCGTGTACAGTGCAAGGGCCATTGCCTCATCAGCAAGAGAGGTAAAAATCCCTCCCTGGATCCACCCCTCCCCGTTCTGCATATCGGGGCGGACCATCATGGAAAGGTATGCTTGCCCGTTTCCGATCTCTTCTACCTCAATCCCCATCAACCGGAAAAAAGGGTTTGCGTCCCTACCGTATTTCTGAATTCGTTCAAAGTATGTTTCTTCGCTTTTCATGTGTCTCGATCAGTATGATAGGAGAACAAGACCAAAAAAATAACACACCTACTATCCATGTATTTTCATGGACGAGACGAACAAAATCAAAGAAATGCTGGGGGATCTCCTGTGGTTGAATGCAGTTATCGCGACAGAAATGATCCAGATTACTGAAAATACCTCCACACTTGTGAGGAATGCAAGCCCTCCTGCCCGCTGTCTGGAGGAACATCAGTCATTACGGGCTATGGCCCTTACAATCGCAGAGAAATATCAGAAAGGTAGTATATTACGGGAGCATCTCACTGGTCATCGATAAAAGAAGAAGGAAAATATTCGACGGATTGTTGATCCGATCTTCTATCTGGCGAAGAGTACTCTCTAGGCCCACCGGTCAATTTGTCCTTCTTCAACGAAAATAATATTTCTTATCCTCAATAAAACATACCGTATTTCATAGGAAATCCTCACACATCTAATAATGGTGGACTCATTTTTCTGAACCTTCTATCTCAGGCCTAATAGCATAATCCGGTTCGATAATATTCTCCTTAACGAAACCCGCCTCAGTTTTATGATTCCAGTGGATGATTCATCCTTGGTTTCTTTTATAGAGGAATGTATCATCGTTAATCATATCCGAGCTTTCAAGATTCTTTCATTCCTGACTGAAAATTTTCAATGGGGGGGTCCATTTTCCCTGAAGACAAATTGCATATGACCGTAGGGATACAGAATAAAGGGGAATTACATTTGAGTAGACTTGTCGAGTGATCCCCGCGAGTCCCTTTGCCTGGCGCTGCCTTCTGTAGGACTTCCTTGAGGAGATAGGTGAGCAGGAAGGGAGCGACAGAATTCACTGTTAGGGTCATCTCCACTGCGTCCTCTATTCGGCGACCCTTCTCCTGGTTCCTGCCATGGATGATCACATTGTGACCTTGGTTCAGGAGTTGAGGGGCAGTCGCTTTTCCGATACTATCTGTGGATCCTGTAACAAGAATCGTCTTCTTGTTCATCTATCCTCTCCACAGTCCTCGATTGGATTTAAACGCTTGGGTTTGGGGGGGCCAATACCCTCAACACAGACCTGTATACGTATCCACTCTTGAGAGTCGTCACTTCTGAGCAGGAGATCCTTCTCTTATAGAATGATTAGATAGCATAGAACCCTTTCTTCAGGCTCTCTGAAGGGGTCCCTCCGTGCAATCTTCTGGAAGACTCTATCCATGGCTTATTGATTAACGGTGAAACCACGAGAAAGGGATCCGGGAGGACAATACCAAAAAGCGTGGTATCGGAATAACCACAAGTCAGAATTTGAAAAACCTATCAGGAGAGATATTTCTCTGGTTCTTTCTCAAATTTCCTTTTACAGCTCGGAGCACAGAAATAGTACTTTTTTCCCTTATAGTCGGTGGTGAATTGCGCGGTTTTCTCATCTACCGTCATTTTACATACAGGATCGACTGCCATAAACTGCCTCAACCCATTCTTCTCACTGGAGGTATATATCCTTTGAGCAGGAGGGAGAGTGAGACCACCGTGACGGAACTCATTGCCATAGCAAGGCCTGCAAATTCCGGGCGGAAAGTAATGCCGAAAAAGGGGTACAATACCCCTGCAGCAAGCGGGATGAGTGCGGCATTGTATGCAAACGCCCAGAACAGGTTCTGTTTGATTCGTCCCATCACCTTCCGGCTGAGCTGGATGGCTGCAACCACATCCAGCAGATCATCTCTCATCAGCACAATATCACCACTTTCGATAGCCACATCAGTCCCGCTTCCGATGGCGATTCCCACGTTCGCCTGTGCAAGTGCCGGTGCATCATTGATCCCATCTCCGACGAAAGCAACCACCTCACCCGAATCCTGAAGTCGCTTTACTTCCCGTGCTTTGTCCCGTGGAAGCACCTCCGCGATAATAGTATCTATCCCCACCTGGGAACCAATCGCTTTCGCTGTTCGTGTGTTGTCGCCGGTGATCATCGCAACCTTTATATGCATCGCTGTGAGGGCAGAAATCGCATCCACGGTGGTCTCTTTCAGGGTATCGGCCACTGCGATCACCCCGCTTACGTCATGGTCCAATACAACAAGGATCACCGTCCTCCCTTTCTCTTCAAGCCCTTGGATAACCTCTTCCTTCCCTGATGAGAGGGTTATCGACCGGTCCTGGAGAAGCGCACGGTTCCCGATAAAAACGTTCTCGCCAAGCACCTGTGCAATCACCCCTTTTCCCCCGATTGTGTCAAATGCCTTCGTTTCATGGAATATAACGCCCCTCCGCACTGCTTCTCGTACAACTGACAAAGCCACCGGATGCTGGGAATTCTTCTCAACACTTCCCGCAATCGAAAGGAGCGTTTCCGGGGACACTCCAAAAGGAAAGATCTCGGTGACCTCAGGTCTACCCTTCGTGAGAGTACCGGTCTTATCGAAGATCACCGTGGTGAGATGTTCAGGGATCTCCAGTGCTTCCCCCCGCCGGATCAGGATCCCAAACTCGGCTCCCCGCCCCAATCCTACCGTCACCGCAGTTGGGGTGGCAAGTCCGAGGGCACAGGGACAAGCGATCACGAGTACGGAGATGAGTGCAGTAAGGGAAAAGAGCAGGGTGTTTCCCAGTAGCAGGTACCATACAGTAAAGGAGAAAAAAGCGATTCCGAGAACCACAGGGATAAAATAGCTGACTGCGGTGTCAGCTATCCGCTGGACGGGAGGTTTTGAGCCCTGTGCTTCTTCCACCATACGGATGATTTGAGCGAGAACCGTGTCCTTTCCCACTTTTTGTGCTTGGATGGTGAGAACCCCATTTGTGTTCAGTGTTCCCCCGATCACCTCTTCGCCTTCGCTCTTCCTGGTTGGAATAGGCTCTCCCGTGATCATGGATTCATCCACATAGCTCTCCCCAGCGGTCACCGATCCATCAACGGGCACCTTCTCCCCTGGTTTTATCCGGATCAGATCTCCGACCTGGACCATCTCGAGGGGTACTTCTATTTCCTTTTCATCCCGCAGGATTGTGGCAGTCCGTGGCCGCAGCCTAATCAGCTTCCTGATAGCCTCAGAAGTTCTCCCCTTTGCCCGCATCTCAAGGTATCGCCCGAGCGTGAGAAAGGCGGCAAGCATCACGGCAGTTTCATAAAACAGAAATTCTGTGGTAAGCACGATCCGGAAGGTGCCAAGCACGCTTGCCACGTATGCAACACCAATACCCATCGCATACATCACATCCATGTTCAGGACACGGTTCCGCAGCGCTCGGAACGCCGCAAGAAAGATCGGATAACTAAGATAGATAAACGCCGGTGTAGCCACAATGAACATGAAGTACGGAAGGATGGACATAGGGATCAGAGGGACATACATCAGCACCATCAGAGGAATGGCCACTCCAAATCCCACGAATATTCGCCTCATTTTATCGGTGAGATCCCGCTCCCGCTGCTTCTGCTCCAGCTCCTGGTTATCCTCCCCTTCAAGGCCGAGGTACTGGTAGCCTGCATCCTCAATCGCCCTTTTCATGTCCGCGATGGTTACAATTCGCGGGTTATAGGTGATATACGCCCGTTCGATACCCAGATTCACCCACGCCTCTACAACCCCATCCAGCCCCCGAAGCGCTGCTTCAATCGTTTCCGCACAGCTCGCACAGACCATTCCTCCGACCTTGATCACCGCTCTCTCATTGATAACCTCATAACCGGATTCTTTCACTGCCTTCTCGAGGTCTGCTAGCTGCACGGTACCGGTATCGTAGGTCACGCTGGCCGTCTCCGTGCCCAGGTTAACCTGGACATCTTTGACTCCTTCAACTGAGGAGATTTTTTTCTCCAGGGTGATCACACAGGTGGGACAGGTCATCCCGGAAATCTTCAATTCTGCCTTCTTCTCCACTTTCTTTTCAGTCATCTACCGAAGACCCTTACGCATAGTGGGGGATTCAAGCGCAATAAATGGTTAGGAACAACAGAGAATGGGTCCCATACTCTGAAGGGAGTGTATCCTGACGGAGAGCCTCTCAAAAAAGCAGAAGATCGCACCTGATAGATCTGCGATATAACATACAGCAAGGTAAAAAAAAGAGGAAACCGAAGCAATTCAGAACACAACGTCGTGATCTTATATTACTCCGACTCCAATTGGATATAAGAAGAACAACTTCCTTTCTCGACCTT
>JAJRCP010000043.1 GCA_028678885.1 Methanomicrobiales archaeon | reverse complement strand
TCCGCGTCAGGGTGTTCCATATCTGTTCCCCATAATACAGCAGCATCGAAAGCGAGAGGAAAAAAATGATGATCGATATGAGTGACTGCAACACATTACTGGTCAGTGACAGAAGCGATTGCAGTAGCAGCTGGACCAGCGTCTCGGGCATATCGGACACCTGTTCTGCTGTAAATGTAGGCAGGAACGCAGAGATAGCGGTATTTTCAAAACCGTATACCAGTGATGTGACCATGGACCCGATCTGGTCGATTCCGCCATACAGAATGCTCGCCGATATTGATAACACGAGCAGAATTACGAGGAGAACCCAGAGCGTGATGAATGCGGCAGATACTGATGGTTTTACTATGTTCGAAAGATATGTATGAAACGGCAAAAGGGCTATTGCAATGGCAGCTGACCAGATAAGCACCGTCATCAGAGGCCAGAATACCAGGATGCAGATAATATAAATTACGCAGATAAGGAGCAACAATTGCTGGTTTTCACGTATCTGGAAGGGATTCATAGATGATATGCCTCTTTGAAATATTGTTATGATATTATATACAACTATCAGGGTAGACCAATACTGTGCGTGAATCCATATCAATATTGCCCGTTGATGCAAATTTTGTCATGTAACAATCCGAAATTCCCAGTCTTGAGAGCAGGTATACCAATTAGATGCCGTTACTGATTCTGCAACCATGATCGGCCATGAGCACAGGTAAATTGTGGCGAAAGCGATAGAGGTGGTCCTGAAACTGAAATAATCCTCATATTTCGCTTAATGTCTGGAGTTTCAGTGTAGGAAAAATAGTGCACAAGACCATGCATAAAGAACCCAAAACAGCACCAATTCGTGAAAACCATCTGGAAACTCGCAAAATACCGGCTTATTTCAGCCTTCGCTATCGGGTAAAAGAATTTAGAGCATTGAACCATGAGTGATAAAGTGCTCCTAAGGGGATTCAAACCCTCGCCATCTTCCAAAAACGAGCACATAAATTTCATGTCTATGTCCGAGGTTTAATGAAAATACTACATGTAGCGTGCCAGAGTTTCTGTCCTAAAATAGTGACATAATTTATGTCCGCTTTCCAGAGCACCAGACAGGTGCTTGCGGGTGAAAGCGACAATGGAGATCAGGACGAAAGCAGTCGTATTCTATGAGGAGGGAGTACGAAGTGCTAAAGAGATTGGAGAGATGTATACCATCTCTGAACGAACGGTAAGGCGATGGTCGCAACACCATCGAGATGATCCCGAGAATGGACTCCAGCCAAAGAAGACCGGACCGAAACGCTCACGGCGGGCAATTCCAGCATCCCTGGAACAACGGATCATCCGGCTCAAAGGAAAATACCCTGCATGGGGAGCCCGTCGGATCAAGCACCAGTTCAACCTACCCTGTTCCTGGAGAACGGTTCATCGCATCCTCAAGAAACATGGACTTCTCATCCGAATCAAAGCCAAACCGCAACCGGCCGGCAAACGGTTCCAGCGTCACCATGTTGACAGCATGTGGCAGGGAGATACCTTCCAGTTCCGTATCCGAGGGGTCGGAAAGGTCTATGTCACCGGATTCACTGACGATTGTTCCAGTTACCGCGTGAAAAGCAAAGTCTACCTTCATAAAGATGCTCCTTCCGCGATCAATGCCTTGCAGTGGGCACTCCGAAAAGGAAGAATCCCCAGAGAGATCTATCTCGATAATGGAAAGCAGTTCGTCTCGAAAAAATTCAAAGCGGAAGCGAAAATACACGGCATCAAACTGATATTCGGCAAACCTTACCACCCTCGCGGCCGCGGAAAAATTGAACGGTATCATCAGACTCTTTATCGTGAACTCATCGCCCTTAAGGAGTTCCGTTCACTCAGCCATTTCAGAAGAGAACTCTGGAACTTCGATAACCTCTACAACAACTGGAGAAAACAGGAAATCCTCAACTGGATGACTCCAGCCTCAGTCTACAATAACAAAATCAATTTCAACAAAGACCGTAAACTTATCAAAAGCGGACAAAAACTCTGTCAACAAAACGGACATTAATTGTGGCACTCTACAATTAATTGATTCTAAAACTCCTGCGGTATCTTCTACGCCATTAACCATACAACTGACAACAATATCTCCAACACCTACAATTATAACCATTAATCCAACATCAATACCCATGACAACGGGTGAAGTATGCTTTTGTGCAAGGGATAGGTATAATTGTGGGAACTTCACGACAAGGGAAGAGGCTCAATCTTGTTTCGATTATTGTAAATCTCAGGGTAAAGGAGATGTTCATAAACTCGATTCTGATAAAGACGGCGATGTTTGTGAGAGTCTTCCCTAATTTGGAATTTTCGAAGGAAAGTGGGTAATATTCACGTTCTGTTGGCAGATCTCAAAGGGTGGGGGGATTTACCCTCACGACGAAAACACAAGCTT
Source organism: Methanomicrobiales archaeon (assembly GCA_028678885.1). GTDB lineage: Archaea > Halobacteriota > Methanomicrobia > Methanomicrobiales > JACTUA01 > JAJRCM01. Next base: position 490 of record JAJRCP010000043.1, on the reverse strand, counting down.
TATAGAATGGACGGGGGAGTGTAAAAGGATAAACAAAAGCAGGAAATATGAGGAGTTATGGGAAAAAGGTATAAAAAACAGGGCAATACAGTAAAAAAATCTACTGTAAAAAAGGATAAAAAACAGAGTGATGTAGTAAAAAAACCTACTGTAAAAGAGACGACCAATGCAGGAAAATTGGCAGGACATCTTGAGGAATATGCCCAACGAGTTTGGCGGGGATTGAGTAGGAAAAAGTGATGTAAAATTGGTGGTTCGGGGGTTTAACACCACCACGATGAAAAAGTGCTATTCTTCACCAGGTTCGAGCTGCCAAAATATATCCGCATGTGAATGTATAATGATGCTTTAAGGGTCAGGAGAAAATGAGAATACCAAAATATAGAAAAACAAACAAATGCCCGAAATGCAAATCCACTAACGACGTAATTCTAATACAATACGGGTATCCTTCCGCAAGGATGGTAGAAGACCGTGAAGCTGGAAAAAT
>JAJRCP010000042.1 GCA_028678885.1 Methanomicrobiales archaeon | reverse complement strand
GGAGGGATCACTGTATCGATGAAAAGATAAGAAATAACCGGGAAATCAGAAAGAGCTAACTATTCGATCATTCACGACTTCTTTAGCAGCCCTCATTTTGGGATTTCTCTTCTTCATTCATGGACAAAAATGTGCCTCCTTGAATAAGGCTCCAGGAAATAAAAGAATATCCCTTGTAAAATCAAACAGATTTTCTGTTCTTCAGCACGGGAAAATTACGCGCTGTTTTCTTGAGCCAAAAATTCATTCCGATCATCTTTCCTTGCGATGCAGAACTAGTATTTTAAGGATCTCTTCAACGAAATAATTGTCCCATCAGGAATATCCCCTAATATTTACCGCTTATCAATGCATTCAGCGTTCCGGATTATTTATGATTCTTCGTCGGTGCCGTGCATATTCTTTTAAGGTGGAGCTTCATATTAGAAGGATGCCCATCGGGGATTGGGCATGTGACCCTGCTATGAAGTCAGAATGGATTCATCCTGATCGATTGAGGTTCTATTATTGCGGTCAGAAAAAACCGGTTACTGAAACGAGGAAGCCTCCCACGGATGCACCCGTCACACTCAAAAAAAATGAGGCTGTTTTCGTTCCTGCCGTTTCCTTCGAATAAACGGATTCTTTTTTTTATCACCATCACCTTGCTGATGATCTAAACCTTGATCTAGAGAGCTCCACAATTGATATCCAACCTACCATTAAACGGTGAAATAACGGTGAGTTTTTTAAAATAACTTCATTTTTGGATGCCTGTACTTCGGGAAACGGGCGTGAGAGGGAGGCAGAGGAAAAAATAAATAAAATAATCCTACGCCACATCAGGAAGACATTGACAGAATTACCTCGATTATTTATCAATACGGTGAATGCACATTGAACTTTACGTACAGGTGAGTGATACATCACGCAAAAATGATTCGGAAAGCGCGGGATAGTAATAACGAATCGTGATGTCGTGAAGGAACCTAGACTGAAAAGATTCGATATCCTTGATTTAGGTATAAGGGTATCCGCTGGTCACAAACAGCCGCCACCGCCATAATAGGTACGCCCCAAGGCCGATGACAATACTGCCGATGATGTATTCTTCCGGTCTGGTCCAATCGAAAAGAAAGAGGTGTGTATCCACCAGCCCGATGATGAAGAGGGCAATGGAAAGCAACCCGAGGACGAGAATGATGATCATAAGACAAGCCCGCACTGCCCTAGGGTAGTTCTGCACGTCTTTTACCACCCGCTCTCTATTCACGTATAGTACGAGGCCGAGAGCAACGAGACCCATCAGCATCCATTCCCACGGATTGGTCAGCTCCTGGAGAAGAAGGGCAAACAGATGCCCTGCAGGATATTTCTCCCGGAAGGGGCCCAGTAGAGGGTAGAACCAGGTAACCGGCTGCCGCCACATCAGATCCAGTACCTGATGCGAAAAAATTCCCACTGCTGCTGCCACACCCAAGGGGGATCTCCGGTACTCCCAGACCACCACCCCAATCCCAAACACCAGCGCACAGATAAGAAGACTGTGGAACCATATCCTTCCGTTGTCGATGGTTGCACCGAACAGGATGAACCCCACCGGCTTATCGATCAGGTCGGGTAGAATCGCTCCCGCAGCACACGGGATAACCCAGCGATGATCGCGGAGCATATCACCGAGTAAGAGACCGATAATGACACCGGTGACGAGATGGAAGAAGAAATACATGCATCACGTGCAGGATCAACATGGGTTGTTTCATGTGATAAGAGGTTAGTATCCAGTGAGGATTTTATACCATTCACCGGATAGACATAGTGTTAGAAGGGAACAATATGGAATGCTTATTATTTGGAATGGGACTGAAGATGATCGACGAATCGGTGGCGATATGATCACCAAAAAAGACCAGCGAACTAATGCAAAACAACGGCGTCTCCAGATGAGTATCGGTGACATCAAGGAGAGAAGTGCATGGATTACAATGCACGCATTGAGTATCCTCGAATCTTACAATACCATTCTCATCTATTCTTCCAAGTTTCCCGAAGTGGACACCCATAATCTTCTCGAACGCCTTATTTCGCAGGGAAAGAACGTCATAGTGCCCATCATTGAAAGGGAAACCCATACGTTGAGATTATCCTATCTTCGTGATACCTCTGTTCTTGTTACCAGTACCTTCAAAGTGCCTGAACCCATCGGGAATGAGATACCGGCAAACCCAAAGGATATTGAAACTGCCGTCATCCCGATGATCGCCTTCGACTTTAGGGGAGATCGCCTCGGCTACGGTGCGGGATATTACGATCGCTTCTTGAATAGTAACCCTCATGTCGTGAAAATCGGGCTTGCTTTTTTTTCCCAGAAAGAAGAGAAGATTCTGACAGAACCCGATGATATTCACATGGACTACGTCATCACCGAATGTGGAATAATTCCCTGTAAAGCCATCAGAAAGTGGGTGATGTGATGGCAAAACGATCCTTTACCAAGAAACCATTCAGGATAAAGGTGAAGTGTGAGAAAGATCTCGATTATACGGAAACGGTCGGTGCAACCGTATGGTTGTACAATCGGGATCCGGAAGTGTTTTTAAAAATAGTGAGGGCACTTGAATTACAGCACGGGGAAATTAATTGTCCGTTCACCAACCTCTGTAAGAAATTTCCGTGTGAGACAATGACCTGCAATGCTATTGCACTGGACGGAGATGCCATGCCAATAGAGGGATAGTGGCAAGTCAGTTCAAATTGGGTATGACCCGGTCGAGGAGGACGTTCGAGGATCGAATGCTCAGCAGCATCTCCGCGATGCGATATCGCGTATCACGATGGAACGTATCCCCATAGGAGCGGCTGATGAGGGACCTTCTCCTGAGGAGTCGGATGAAATCCCATCCTCCGCTTGACCGGAGTAGGATACTGATGATTGGCACGGC
>JAJRCP010000041.1 GCA_028678885.1 Methanomicrobiales archaeon | reverse complement strand
TTTTTTTTCTTCGATAGCCCAGCATCCGGGAGGGAACCCAGAATCCCGATCATCGAACAGACATTGGGAGATTCCCACGCATAATAATTCCTGGGCAATTCACCTCAGGGTTAGCCTTTCTGTATCTCCTTTCTCAAGCGTTCCTTTGCCATCTGACAATATTTTTTATCTATATCCACTCCGACACCTTTTCTATTCAGGCGCTGACATGCGATCAGAGTTGTCCCACTGCCTAAAAACGGATCGAGAATGATGTCCCCGATATAGCTGAAGAGCCGGATACAACGCAGAGGAAGTTCCAGTGGGTAAGGGGATGGATGGCCGATACGTTTCTTGCTCTCGCCAGAAAAGGTCCAGAGACCGTTTGTCCAGGAGATGAAATCATCGCGACTGATATCGGATGCCCCCTTACGATCCTTCTTCCACGAATCCCGGTATAGCACTGCAACCGTCTCCACAGGAGTGATAACATAGGGTGCGCTCGCACTCTGGAAGGACCCCCATGCAGTTCTACGGGAGATGGTCCCTTCATTCCAGATGATGGTGGAGTGATATTTCCATCCTGATTCCCGTGCGAGGTGGACGATGTCGGCATACACGCTCTGCTGTCCACCCCGGTTCTTATCAAGGGGAACATTCAGACACATTCGACCGTCAGATTTCATAAGAGTACGGGCTTTCTGTAACCACGATGCTGTGAATTGGAGGTATTCTTCATAGGGAATGTTGTCAAGGGTGGAACTGTACGATATGTCCACATTATATGGTGGTGATGTGATGAGAAGATCAATAGAATTTTTCTGGATAAGAGAACTTGTCAGAAAATCGGCATGCAGGATGGAAAGACTCCCTGTTTTAAAATAAACCCTTTCCATAGATAGGTTATCGATTTGAGCATCCGCACAACAGGCTATAGGGTTGCCTCACGTATTTTCTGGAGGACTCGATCTCGGTGTTCACGGATCTCCTGATTCTTCTCCAATGCGAGAGCCTTATCATAACAATCGACAGCCTCACGGTATTCGCCGATTGCCTCCAAACTTACCCCCTTCCGGAACCATACCCAGGCGTCATTCTGCATATCGCGGAGCGCCTTATCGTAACATAGGATTGCTTGATCATGTCTTCCGAGCTTTGCAAGGGAGACTGCTCGATGGAACCATGCCTCCGCAAAATCAGGGGAGAGGTAGAAAATATATTCAAAACATTCCAGCGCCTGCCTGTGTTGATCGAGATAAGCAAGAGCAATACCTTTTCCAAGCCACCCTTCAACTTCTTTCGGGTCCAGCTCGAGCGCTTTCCCAAAGGTTTCTATTGCCTCTTGGTACTTTCCATGCTTCATCAGGTCAAATCCCCGATTCACCCAGATCGATTCTTGCCCTCGTTTAAATGATGTCCACATCCCATTACCTCGGTACATTATCATGGATAATAAGGATACCGGAGATGATATATCTAGGTTCCAATTCTGCACCCAGAGATACCCTTTCCTCATTTTTTTATACCGAAAATACGCCTTAATGTGCAAGCACACCTATCTATGAAGTATCAGTCACCGATCGTCACTGACATTGCCCGGTAGTAATCCTTCAAGATGAGAACAAACGTATATAAAATGGATTTTCCAGAAGTATTCATAAGAGGTATCGCTTCCGTGTTCCGTATTACGAAGATGGGTGGATATGCAGTTATTCTTTTTATTATCCTTGGGATATCCATTGTTCAGGCAGGAAGCATCTATGTGCCGGATGAAGTAGCGTCAATCCAGGGTGCTGTCCGCATGGCGCAGCCGGGCGATACAATCTACGTTTATGGTGGAGTGTACCAGGAACGGGTAATCATCGACAAGAGCATCAACCTTATAGGAGTCACCTCCAACCTGAGTGGGGAAACTCCGAATCCTCCGGTTATCCAGATAGAGCCCGGTTCTTCTGTTTTGAATAGACCATACCCCCAGACTCCTGTCTATGCAGTGATAGCACCGCAATTGGGTCCTGCTGTAGATATTCGCGCAGATCGTGTCCGAGTCACGGACCTTGTCCTGGTTTCTTCCACCAATTGCGTCATAATCGGAAACCGAAGCGAGGTGAGTATCGAAGGATCTCTGTTCGCGAAATGCGAGACAGGGATCTCGGGCAAAGGGGGGAGTGATCTGACCGTCATCGGAAACAGGTTCCAGTCCCCAGGACGGACTGGACTTGACCTGATGTATACCGCAGATACCGAAATACGAGGTAACTTCTTCTCAGGTGGTATAACAGGGATCCGAGGGGAAAACATCCAGCGATGGTCGATAAAAGACAACATTTTCCAGGATCTCTTGGTGGCATTCAGAGGGAATGGGGTATCGGACTCTGTGATCCTGGATAATAATCTGGAGAATTGCACTACAGGGTATACATTCCTTTCATCCCGCAATAACATCATTCAGTCCGACCGGTTTCAGAATCTGACTCAGTATCTCCTTCTCATAAACTCTCCTTCACATCAGGTTACGATACGAAGCGGGAACAATGCCACCACCATGTCACGGGGTCTCGCATCGACCGTTGTATATCGTACTCCTTGGCTCACCCTATCCGGGGAGAATTTTGCATTTTCTTTTGTGAAACCAGGAACCTATCCCGGCTATCGGTTTTTCGGGGATAGGGTAAGGATCATATCAGAAGCGGATGGCCCTTCGGATTCCGTGAGCATCGAAGCAGAGACGTTTGTGCGGATGTGGGAAGATATCGACCCTTTCACATTCGGAATCTACCGAGTTGACCGGGATACCCCCATTTTTACGGGTGTAACGTATGTATCGGGTCAGGATATCAGAACCTCGACAAACTTGAATGCAACGGATGATGGGATCTATGCATTGTTGGCAAAGAAAAAGACTCCCTTTGGCCTCACTATAGAAGGAGTCGCCTCTATTTTTCTTCTTATTGCGGTCTTCGTTGCAATGGTGCTTTATCGGAGCAGACGTCTGAAGAAAGGCCCCTCCCGAAGTCGGGCTCATGAGTTCCGGAATAAAGATACGAGATAAGAGTTTTCTAATGCGAAAAATCCTGTCAGAATATAGAAAGTCCAGATTTATAGGCTACCGAGGGAGGTCGCTGGAAGGTATAATAGACGAGACATCCTAGAGAGTTAAAGATCACCCCCAATCAATCACGGTACTCCAGATTCCTGTCATGGATAGATGTACGGTAATAAAGATCAGGTATCCTAATAGAAATCCGGTAAAATCCTCCAATGTTCAGAGAAGAACTATTATAAAGAGACCGAGAAGAAAGATGAAAGTTCTCCAAGGAGAGAGCGGGCACGGGTAAGTCTTGCAAGGGAGTCAAAAAGAGTAAGGTCCTGAATCGTCGGTTGGGACAAGTGCGATGAGAAGAGAGAGACCTAGTCCCTGGTATTTACAGAAAATTAGTTATCATACTTATTGTAAATAAATTACTGCATATTTTATCGAATCGACGGCGTGAATCTGACATTTCTGGCCGGCAGGGGAAAACCGTGAGAGCATTTATCCAACCCAGGATCCTCGTTAGTAGGTGTATCGAATACGAAGCCTGCCGTTATAATGGAGGGATGGTCTCCAATGAGACAGTGCAAAGACTGAAGTCCTATGCGGAGATGTTTCCCGTCTGCCCGGAGGTAGAGATCGGCCTTGGAGTACCCCGCAATCCGGTGCGCCTGGTTAAACACCAGATGGAAACACAGCTGGTGCAATCCAATACAGGGAAAGATGTAACAGACGAAATAGGTATGTTTGCCGATCGATTCCTGAAATCACTTCCTGTAATTGATGGAATTATTATGAAGTCCGGTTCTCCCAGTTGTGGATTGGCAGATGTCAGCATTCATACAATTTCGGATGATGTAAAACCTCGTATGAAAGGCAGGGGCCTCTTTGCAGAAAAGATGCAAACATGGTATCCATCTCTTCCAAAAATTGACGAACGGGACCTCACAGACCTCCGGCTCCGGGATCATTTCCTCACGCAGATCTTCACCCTTGCGGAATTTCAGGCAGTGAAGAATCATGAGATTACAAAAAATCTCCTGCAATTCCATGCTGAAAATAAATACTTGCTCACAGCGCACCATCGGAAGGAATATGCAATACTCACCGCACTTGCTACCAATACAGAAGGCAGGTCTTTCGATGTGGTGATGAAAGAGTACCACGATCATCTGCTACAGACACTTGCTCGTCCTGCAAGAGTTACTTCCCATATTCTTGTCCTGCGACATGCAATAAGTCACTTTACTGGAGCACTTCCGGCAAAAGACCGCCAGAGATTTGAAAACATTATTGATACCTACCGAAGGGGAGACGGACCGCTTTCCGATACCCGGAATCTGATCCGCGAATGGATTGTCAGATATGATGAGGATTACCTAGGACAACAAACCTATTTTGAACCCTATCCATCTGACCTTGAGATAGTGTCTGGACCTTAAATTTTTTTAAGGGATTACGAGAACGACCATATTTCCTGTGCAGAAAAACTTCCCTCTCTCGCTTTCTTTCGAATATCCTCGCATCCCCACTGTAACATCCACTATAGATGGGACTCCCCTCTTCTGTCCCCTCCAAAACTAGAAAGGTTTAACTACGTGTTGATTTCTCTTTGATGAGAACCTGCAGTTGGCCTGCTTCAGATG
>JAJRCP010000040.1 GCA_028678885.1 Methanomicrobiales archaeon | reverse complement strand
TTTATTGAAGAGCTCCATCATGGAATTAAAATCGTTCTCGACGCATTTCCCGGGAAGCCCGTATGGGTTCGGACCCTGGATGCACCCACGGATGAATTCAGGAACATGCAGGGGGGAGAGGAGGAACCCGAAGAGCATAATCCGATGCTCGGATGGCGGGGTATTCGACGTGATATCGCTACACCAGAGCAGTTCCGTCTCCAGATTGAGGCATTCAAACGTCTTTGGAAAGAGGGATATGCCAACTTGGGGCTGATGTTTCCCATGGTCAATCATCCTGATGAATTCAGCCGGGCGAAGGATCTCATTCAGGGATGGGGGGTGAATGCAGAGAAGGTTACCTTGGGCATCATGATCGAGATACCAAGTAGTGCAATTCTTATCGAAGAATTCGTCAAACGCGGCATCAATTTTGCCTCTTTCGGTACAAACGATCTCGTCCAATATACCGTCGCAATCGACCGAAACAACCAGCTGGTGGCCGATATGTACGACCCACAGCATCCTGCAGTGCTTCGGTTGATCGATGATGCGATACAGGTATGCAGAAAATATGGGGTGGAGTGCTCTATCTGCGGCCAAGCGGGCTCTGACCCGGAGATGGCGGCATGGCTCGTTGAGCACGGAATCTCCAGTATTTCGGCGAACATCGACGCGGTCCTCAAAATCCGAGAGAGGGTCGCACGGACAGAGCAGCGTATCATTCTCGATATGGCGAGACGAAAGAATGCGTGACATAGGGTGTTCAGAGGAGGAAATCTTCTCCTCTTTCTCCCGGTACAAGGAAAAGGATACCCCGTACCATCGTATCCTGAGCTCGATGTGCACCCGCCCCCATCCCATCGCTGCTCGGGCCCATGCGATGTTTATGGAAACGAATCTTGGCGATCCCGGGTTATTTATGGGGACTGCATCCCTAGAACATCTTCTCATAAAGAGGCTTGGTGACCTCCTTCATCACCACAGTGTCGGTGGCTATGCCACTTCAGGAGGGACGGAATCAAACATCCAGGCTCTGCGCATTGCCAAGAAGATTAGGCCGGTGGAGCGGCCGAACGTGATCATGCCGGAATCGGGACATTTTTCTTTTGACAAAGCCTGTGACCTCCTTTCTATAGACATTCGGGCGATTCCTCTGGATGGAAATTTCCGGATACAGGTGGATCAGATTGAAGATCAGATTGATCAGAACACTATCGGAGTGATTGCGGTGGCAGGCACCACAGAATATGGGATAGTCGATCCCGTAAGAGCGGTGGCGGAGATCGCAAAAGATCATGGACTCTTCTGCCATGTTGATGCTGCATTCGGGGGGCTAGTCCTTCCCTTTCTCGATCAACCGGTTCCCTTCGATTTCTCCATTCCAGAAGTTGACAGTATCTCGGTGGATCCGCACAAAATGGGAATGAGCACGATTCCGACCGGGTGCCTTCTTGTGCGGGACACGGCACACCTCTCTCTCCTAAATATACCCACCCCATACCTCACGGTCAAACAGGAATATACCCTGATGGGCACCCGGTCAGGGGGTGCGGTGGCCGGTGCACTTGCTGTCCTCGAATATTTAGGAAGATCGGGGATGAGGGCTGTAGTGAGCGGGTGCATGAAGAACACCCGTCGCCTCATCGATGGGATGGATGCTTATGGATTCGCTCCGGCTGCCTGGCCGGATGTGAATGTGGCGACCTTCGAATGTCCCCGGCCACCAGCGGGATGGCATGTGTCTTGGACCCGTCGTGGACACCTGCGAATCGTGTGCATGCCTCACGTCCACCGGGAGATGATTGAGGCGTTTCTTGAAGAGGTTGGTGAGATGTGTGCTTGAAACATTGATTGCATCACTGGAAAAATGCCCGATCGTGAAGCGGGGAGAGTACGACTATTTCATTCACCCCATCACGGATGGAATACCCTCGGTCCATCCTACCCTTTTACGGGACGTGGCATGTGGGATGATCCGTGCGCTCGATCTGGATCAGGTGGATCTCATTGTGGTGGCAGAGGCAATGGGAATCCATATCGGAACCACCCTTTCTCTGATGACTGATCTGCCCTTCACCATTGTGCGAAAACGCTGGTATGGTCTTCCAGGGGAGATCGCAGTCCACCAGACTACCGGCTATTCGAAGGGAGGGCTGTACATGAATGGAGTACAGAAGGAAGACCGGGTGGCGATCGTGGACGATGTGATCAGCACAGGAGGAACCATGATGGCGCTCATCGGGGCTCTGAATGTTGCCGGTGCAGAGATCGTGGACATCTGTGTTGCTTTTCAGCGTGGAACTCCGGATATCGGCCGCCCCTATAAGGCTCTCGTCCGCGTGGACGTTTCACCTTCCCGAGTGACTGTTCTTGATACCTATTTCTGACCTCATCTCCCTCCTCCGGGATCGGAATGCTCGCCGTATCGCACTCCAGTTCCCTGCAGGATTAAAAAGGGAGGCATATGCCGTTGCTTCAGCTCTGAAAGAACAGGGGTTTGAGCCCCTCATCAGTGGAGACCCCTGTTATGGAGCTTGTGACCTTGCGAATGATCTGCTTCCCTATGCCGACATTCTCGTACATTTCGGGCATACGCCTCTGAATGCAACCGAAAAGATCCTCTTTGAACTGATCCCCCGCGATTTTGCGCTGAATGCGCTGGAGACCGCTTTGCCTTTTTTCACCGAGAAAAGAATCGGTCTAGTGACCACGGCGCAGCATGCACATCTGGTAATGGCGATGGTAGAATGGCTGGGAAAAAATGGATTTGAGGCCGTGGTGGTTGAGGGATCTCCGCGTACCCCACTTCCCGGCCAGGTGCTGGGGTGCTCTTTCGAATCAGCCCGCCGCACCGGTGCAACCGAAATTCTCTATGTGGGGACTGGTCTCTTTCATCCTCTCGGAGTTCAGCTTGCGACCAAGGCACGGGTGATCGCTCTTGATCCTTTCTCAAGAGAGATTCAGGTGGTGGACGCCTCGCACCTGCTGCGGCGTCGGTTCGCTATGATCGAAAAAGCACGGAAGGCGAAAACCATAGGAGTCATCGTCTCCCTTAAACGAGGTCAGCAGCGGTGGGATCTCGCCCGGAGACTCATTGCCCTCTCCAATAGGGCAGTCCTCATCGTAATGCATGATATAACCCCGGACGAGCTGTTGAACTTGGGGATGGAATGCTACGTTAATACTGCCTGCCCTCGCTTGGTATATGACGATCAGTCACAGTTTCCGGCACCCTTGCTCACCCCCTCTGAGTTTGAGATCGTCTGTGGTGTTCGTTCTTGGGACGAGTACCAGATCGATGAAATTGGGTCTCAATGAAGTTACGTAGCCTGGAACGGGAACTTGAAAAACTTCTACCCCTTGATACCCCTGACGCGAGACTGGAACAATATCGAACTCCCCCTTCAGTGGCCGCCCGGCTCCTTTTCCATGCCTGCATGAGGGGGGATATTGTTGATAGGAGGGTCTGCGATTTAGGGTGTGGATCAGGGATCCTATCCTGTGGGGCGGCCCTTCTGGGTGCCTCCGAGGTCCGGGGGGTGGATATCGATCCGCGATCCATTGAAGTAGCCCTAAACAACGTAGAACGAATCGGGAAAGTGATCCAATTTCTAGTCGCAGATGTGGGTGATGAGAGGGTGTTCAAGGGATACACCTGTGATACGGTTGTGATGAACCCCCCCTTCGGAGCTCAGCGGAGGCATGCAGATCGCCCCTTTATCGATCGTGCGCTCGCTATCGGAAACATGATCTACGGAGTTTTCAATACAGGATCTCTTTCTTTCGTTCAGGCATATATCGGCAACCGGGCAATAATCGAAGAGGTCGTCCGCGGAAAATTCACTCTACCTCGAACCTTCGCCTTTCATACCCATGAACGCAAAGAGATCGAGGTGGAAATCCTGTGCCTGAAGCGAAGGTGAATGGCCCCTTACGAGGAAAAATCTGGGGGCTGTCCACGATACTCTGATCAGTAGAAAAGGCCCAGAATTTCGTTTTTGGTAGAGAGGTATCCCGCAATATCCCTATATTATCTTCCAAAATATCAATTATTTTTTAAT
>JAJRCP010000039.1 GCA_028678885.1 Methanomicrobiales archaeon | reverse complement strand
TCAATAAACTCTTCTTCCCGCCTGTTCTGGATATACCAGCCAGGTGTCTTATTCAGACCAAGGATGAGGTGCTCTATCCGCAGGAGGCCAACCCCATCCGCACCGGTGGCTGCTGCCCTTACAGCGGCTTCCGGGAGAGAGACGTTCACCTTAACGAGTGTGGCTGTGATAAGAGGTGCGGCCGCCACCGTTGTCCGTTCTGTCGCCATTCCTGCCCTTTGGACTCCAGTGGCGAGACCCCCCTCATAGACAAATCCCTTCTCTCCATCGATCGTGACTAGCTGGCCTTCCTTTAAGATGGTAGTGGCTTTTTTCGTCCCTACGACTGCAGGTGTTCCCAGTTCCCTGCTGACAATAGCAGCATGACAGGTCATCCCCCCTTCGTCGGTAACAATTCCAGCAACTTTCCGCATTGCCGGCACCATATCGGGATTGGTCATCCGGGTAACCATGATGTCACCTCCCTGGACCTTTCCCACATCCTTCATGTTCATTACCATGACGACAGAACCGGAGGCCACACCCGGGGACGCCCCCTGTCCCTGGATGAGAATCTTTCCTTCACCCTCCGTTTCATTTACTGCGGCCTCCTTCTCCGGGATATCTTGCGTTTTGATGGTGGTGATGGGTCGGGACTGAAGAATGTAGATCTGGTCCTTCACGATTGCCCACTCTACGTCCTGTGGAGAGCCATAATGTTCTTCGGCGATCTTTCCGAATTCTGCCAGATTCCTGACTTCATCTTCAGACAGTGCCTGACCTTCCTGTTTCTCCCGGGACAGCTCCACTTCCTTTGTCCCTTTTTTTCCATCAGGAACGATGGCAATCTTTTTCGTGCCGATGACCCTATCCACCACCTTTCCCTTTCGCCGATTGTAGACGTATTTATCCGGGGATACGGTTCCGGAGACGATCGCCTCCCCTAATCCCCATGAGCCTTCTACGATTGTTTCTGGTTCTCCCGTCACCGGGTGCGAGGTGAACATTACTCCCGCCTTCTCAGCAGGAATCATCTGCTGCACCACCACAGCGATATTCACCTGCCGGTCCTGAAATCCCTGACGGGATCTGTAATAGATTGCCCGTGGTGTGAAGAGCGATGCCCAGCACTTCTGCACTGCCTCCAGCAGGTCGTCGAATCCGACGATATTCAGAAAGGTCTCCTGCTGGCCTGCAAAGCTCGCACCTGGGAGGTCTTCTGCGGTGGCACTAGACCGTACCGCCACCACTACATTCTTCCCCATCGCCTGGTAAGCCTTCTTGATCTCGGTCTTTAGATAGTTCGGCATTGGGGTTTTAAGAATAAGCTCTTTAGCCGTAGCGGACGCTTTCTCCAGGACATCGGTTTTCTCGATATCGATGCCCTCCAGCTTTCCGAACAATTCCTCTTCAATACTGGACTCTACCAGGAATTTCCGGTACGCCTGAGCGGTGACCACGAATGCAGGGGGAACCGGGAGCCCGATAGTAGTCATCTCACCGAGTGAGGCACCTTTTCCGCCCACGAGCGGGATATCATCCTTCGTAATCTCCTCGAGGGTTAGAATGTTTGGGGCGTTGCGAAGACTCGCTTCCATACTCATTCATCCATTCCGGATTTAATATAGCTTGATGAGAAAAGCATCAATATTCAGAGTGTACAAACGATATGAGGCTAGATAGTATGTATCGAATTCTCGTGAGCGATCCGGTCGCGGAAGAGGGGCTTGCTCTTCTGCAGGAGCATTTCAGGGTAGATGTCCGCACCGATCTTCCAGAGGACGAACTCGTGGAGATCATCAAGGACTATGATGCACTGGTGGTGCGGAGCGGGACCCAGGTTACCTCGCGTATCATCGAAGCGGGGAAGAACCTGAAGATCATCGGCCGGGCGGGAACCGGTGTAGATAATATCGAGGTGGATGCAGCCACGAAGAGAGGGATTCCTGTTGTGAATGCACCGGAAGGGAACACCCTTGCCGCCACTGAACATACCATTGCGATGATGCTCGCACTCGCCCGCAACATCCCACAGGCGAACATGTCGCTGAAGCAGAAACAGTGGAAGCGGTCGAAGTTCATGGGAATCGAGCTGAACGATAAATCACTCGGAATCCTGGGGCTGGGCCGAATCGGTCGGGAGGTCGCCAGACGGGCCAATGCGATGGAGATGCGATGTCTCGCTTATGACCCTTTCATTAGTGCCGATCGGGCTCGAGAATTGGGTGTCGAGCTGATGCCTCTCGATGACGTAATCCGGAATGCAGACTTTATCACGATCCATACCCCGCTCACGAAAGAGACGAAACACGTGATCAATGCGCAACGGATCGCACTGATGAAAAAGGGTGTTCGGATCATTAATTGCGCCCGTGGAGGGATCATCGATGAAAAAGCTCTGTTAGAAGGCCTCAAAAGCGGCAAGGTTGCAGGAGCTGCCCTAGATGTCTTTGAAGATGAACCACCGTTAAAATCGCCACTCCTTGAACTGGAGAATGTTATAGTCACTCCACACCTAGGTGCAAGCACCGTGGAAGCCCAGCAAAATGTTGCTATCACCGTGGCCAAAGAGATCATCGCCGTACTTCAGGGAGAACAGGCAAAATACGCAGTAAACGCTCCGACCATCCCGTCAGAGCTCCAGGATCGCATCGAGCCTTTCGCCACCCTCAGCGAAAAGATGGGACGATTCCTCATCCAGCTCCTGGAGGGGAGGCTTGAATCCGTAGACCTTGTATATGGAGGAGAAATAGGGCAATTTTCGGGGAATACCCGCATTATCACCCGACATGTGCTGAAAGGAATGATGGATCCAATCCTCCAGACCCCAGCAAATATCATCAATGCAGAGTATATCGCAAGGGAGAGAGGAATCACGATCCGAGAGACCGTTACCGAGGAATCTCATGGATTCAAGAACCTGATCACCATCAGTGCCAAGACCGATCGAATGGGGGAGACGATGAGTGGATCGGTGCTGATGAAAGGGATAAGCCGCATCGTATCCATTGGTGGGTATACCATGGATATGATCCCCGAAGGCTATGTGATCGTATCCCGTCACCTGGACAAGCCGGGGGTGATCGGCCGTGCTTCCACCATTCTCGGAGAAGCCAACATCAATATCGCAGGCATGCAGGTGGGGAGGATCAACCCCGGTGAAGAGGCAATCATGGTTCTGAATGTGGACAGTGAAGTCCCTCCTGATGTGATGGAGAAGATCCGCACAAAGGTCGGTATTTTCACGGCCAGATTCGTGAAATTGTAGCATAAGAGGACAGCTCTACTTCCCCTTTCATCGACCATTTTAATGATAAGAAAAAAGGATTATTTTTTTTAAAAATCCAACATCAATACTGCTGATTATTTTTCTTCTCTGCGGAAGCTGGAGTAACTTCTTGTATCCCCGTTACTTCCTCGAAGATCTTCACTGGTTCTGGGAGTATTTTTGGACGCGTATCAGTAAAGAAGTAGATGTAATTCAGAACATGGACATAATACTCGACATAACCCTGGATGAACTGCCCGAGACCCTGGTTCCTGCGCCCTAGAATCAAGATAACGAACCACTGAATAATCAGGCAGATTCCCGCGAGGAATCCATATACCGTAATAACAATCCCGATAAGTATCCAGTAGACGATTCGTACGAACAACTCGATTCTACTCGCCTTCCGCTCATAGGTAAACAGCTGGCGTAATTTTGACCCACCTTCTGCCATAGATACGAATTCTAAGCGGAGGATAATAAAGATACGTTCTTTCTGAGCGGGATGCTCCATTTAAGAAATTTATTTTATCTGCCAAAAAAAGGGAGCCATTTGACTCGATGAGAATGATTAATATACTGAGGTCACCAATTTTTTATCCGTCTTTCGACGCAGTGAGGGCTCGTGGTCTAGTTGGCTATGACGTCGCCTTGACACGGCGGAGATCTCGTGTTCGAATCACGACGAGCCCATTATCTCCCTCACCCTTCTCGGTATCTTGTGATGAGTGGTATTTACGCCTGTGGTAGGCGATATTCCCATCTACATTATCTGGAAAGAACAGATTTGGAGCAAGATCTTAAAATTGTGTGACAAGCAAAATAGGACAGGGCTTGGACCCGGTCTTCATCTTTTTCTTCGAGGCCTGATAGGCCCGGATGGGTTTGTATCGGAAGGCAGCTCCCCACCATGGGAGTAGGAATGAGCGTTGTGCTGGTAAGGGAGGACTGGTTTTTCCTGCACATGGTGTGAAGGGTGCGGATGGGAAGAATCATAGTGGTGGTGCTATTCCATTTCACGGTGCCGATCTTTATCCTGACGGGTCTCAGACCCGGGCTGGGGGTTCTTGGGATAATCGGGCCGGCGATCAGGTCTATGTCGTGGCGATATAGTCACTACTGTCACTCCCTGCTATTAAAACGATCATAGACACACTAGATACGCAAAAGGCCAATACCGGCATCCTGCCGCAGGGATGATGAATTGTAAGGGCACCACTCCCTGCAGTGCATAGAACTGGGTACTTTTTACTCAGGATCGGGCACCTAGAGAATAACTAATCCGTCGATCTTTTCGATGCAATTTGGGTAAAAGATATATTATATCCCCCACTATCTTACGCATGCTCTATGGAGTATCCAATCCGAAGTGGTTTGTAGACATATTCATTTCTTCAGCGACTCATAGACGTAAGGAGGGCTAAATGAAAAAAAATGCACCGAAATATAAGTACCCTTTCGAGTACCAATTGTCCCCTACTGAGATATTTAAAGGACAGCAATGGCTAACGTTCAAATTGAAAAACATAGGAGGAAAAACTCTTAAAGGACTTGACGTGGAATTACACTCTCTGGATACCTCTTTCATTTCTTTTCCTTATGGAACAGGACGCTACCAGGCAGAGCTGAAACCAAATGAAGAAATAGAAACGGTTTTCCGGGTTTCTGCTAACGGATCAGCTGAAGTATACGCCACGGTCAGGATTACTAAGGAAGAAGAAATCGTCTGGTGGGAATCCGGTTGGACGCGTATCTATGTAATCGAGGAAAAAGCAGATCTCGAACGCCTGCTTGTGCTTTCACACCCTTATTCGTCAATTGGAAAGACCCTCTCGGCCGAGGCAACCGTTAAAGGATTGAAAAAAAGTACGGGATTGAAACTGGAGTTCTGGGTGGAGCCCCCCTCAGGAAAGTCCGAAAAACAGGCAGAAATAAATATGAAAGAACTTTCCGTTGGAGAGGAAGCCCG
>JAJRCP010000038.1 GCA_028678885.1 Methanomicrobiales archaeon | reverse complement strand
CCCCCCCGATGCACTTTGCACCCTGACCCCATTTTAGCTCGATGGTGTCCAGATTGTGCTTGGAGGCCACGTATTCGGCGGTTCCTAAACGCGTATCCTCCACGTTCATCTGCACAAGGATTTCCCCGTAGCCCTCGTGGAATTTCCGATAGATCTCGATCCTCCGATCCATTTCGGGGGATTTCACTACTTTCCCTTTATTGTCGAGGACGAGATCCGGATCCACACCACAGACGTTCTCTCCGCAGACGAGGGTAATACCGCATATTGCGGCACCGATGGCAAAATGCTCCCAGTTCTTCCGGGCGATTTCCGTAGATCCGAGGGCCCCGGTGAAGATGGGGAGCCTCATCTTCACTTTTTTGTCCCAGCCATAGGAGGTCTCGGTATCTACATTGTAGAAAACCGCGGTGTCCGGACCTGCCTCAATTGTTTTCGGGAGTCCTTTAGCACCCAGCGCATATCCTTGGATATTCAGGTGGGAGTAATCGACAGGATAGTTCTTCTCCGAACCGGATGTCACCTCTCCAAAAGGTCCTGGGTACAGAGTCTCTCTGCCCCGGAAGGTGGAGAGCCAGATCTCGCAGAGTCCTTTGCATCCATCGATGCAGCGGGTACAGATGCCGGACATCGGGGCGACATCCCGAGAACGGTTTGCCGTCAGTGTTGCTTCATTAGCATTCGGTTGTCGTAGGTTCATGAAGGAAGGTTCTTATTGTGACTTAAAAATTATTGCTTTCTGTATCCTTCAATGCTAACCATTGAGAAACATGTGGGATATTCAGAACTCTCTTAAGGTTATACCCAAAGGTACTGATTATGAGATCGAATGTGATAGTGATTGTTCTCGGTATACTCACGCTTCTTTCCTTCTGTGCAGGATGCACGGAAACTCCCTCAGCGGGCGTCACCCCTACGATTACAGTCCCTCCTATAACCACCATCATTCCGTCAGGAAACGGTATTTCCCTAACTCCTGGCCCGACCCAGACCATGCCTGCAGGAAAAGAGCTGATTTTTAATATAGAACGTGATCCGGTACAACCTACCATCACAGTTGAATTTCGAGGGGGAGCAGGCCAGTTTCAGGTCCGCTCTATCGAAGTAACAGTTGTGCGATCTGATGGGATAGTTCTCACCAAGTCACTGGATTCTTATGTTGGGAGCGTAGCCATATTTGACGGAACAAAAGGGTCAGATCGAGTAATCATCACGGTGACTCTAGTTACTGATCAGAGTTACAGAGTTGTGGATCAACTCTTCGATTATAGTCAGCACGCCTGATTATCCTTTTTTTCCACCTTCCAATGGATAAGCACCCCCCCATCCATCGGTGCGATCTCCACCAAGCTGAGTCGTGTAAATTCCTCCTCTCGCAGAAAACCCGTCCCATCTGAAAGTGTGGGAGATTTCTCTCCGCCGATAACTAGGTTCCCCACGTAAGTATAAAGCTCATCCACTAGATTTTCTCGGAAAAGTGCGCCTATCAGTTGGCCCCCCCCCTCCACCATCACTCGCCGGATATCACGTTTTCCGAGCAGCTCGAAAAGGAGGGCAAGATCGACCTCGGTCTCTCCTACTATCATCACATCTGCCAAGTTCCGCAGGGCATGAACTCTCTCTGGATCGGCCATTTTTGAGACCGCAATGATCCGTTCACCTTTTCCCTTATGCAGGATGTCGGCATCCCGCGGAGTCCGGCCCCTGCTATCCACCACGATGCGAATCGGATTCTCCTCTTTTCCCGCGTCTCTGCGCTGGCGTCGCAGCTCTTCCGATTTGATGTTGAGGGACGAGTTATCAGCGAGCACAGTGCCGATTCCCACCATGATCGCATCACTCTCCGCCTTCAGCCTGTCCACCCGTGCACGATCCCCGGTTCCCGAGATACGGACCTGCCTCCGCTCGTGAGTGGAGATCTTCCCGTCAGCGCTCATGGCCACGTTCACCAGGACAAAGGGATGCATCTTTTTGATTGTGGATCAGGGCTGGTATAAATGATTGTGTTCTTGTGTGCTAGGAAGCGATCCTATTAGCGACTGGAGCACGAAGAATGGGTATGGAGGAGGAGTTCCTTTGGCCACTCTGTCAAAGCTGTGCAAGGCCCCTGATACGGGAGAAAGATTTCGGCACCAATGCAGACGGCACACGGAATGAAGACTACTGTTCTCTGTGTTATCAAAAGGGTGCATTCACCCAGCCTGCGATGACCCAAGGAGAGATGATAGAAAATGTTGCGAACCAGATCATCCTTCGTACCGGCATGCCCCGATCCAGTGCTGAGGAGATCGCGCGATCAGTAATTCCAACGCTGAAACGATGGAGGTAAAGTTCATGAAGGCGGTTCAGATCCCCCGCAGCACCTGCCGGTTGTTCGGTGCGATTAAATCTCTCGGCACACTTCGGCGGTGTGTGATTCTCGTACATGGACCGAAGGGATGCGTGTATCATATCAATTACATCCTTGGCATGCGGGGAGACCGACCGTCACAGGTGTATTCCACATGCCTTGAGGAGAACGATGTGATCTTCGGAGCAGAAGAACGACTGAAAGAGGCGATTGAAGAGCTGGATCGGATGGAGTCTCCTGATCTGATCGCAGTGCTCTCGTGCTGCGCCTCCAGCATCATCGGTGAGGATGTGGAGAGTGCGGTTAGGCGCGCACGCATCCATGCCCGGGTGATTGGGATCGAGGGCGGGGGATTCGAGGGAGATTTCCGCCAGGGATACGGGGAAACCCTGCGCAGCCTGGTGGATACGCTTGTGGAGGAAAGTGGATCTATCGATCCCCGTTCCGTGAATCTGGTTGGAGTGCTACGCAGTGGCCCAGATCTCCGGGAACTCACCGGGATCCTGAACAGGCTAGGTATCTCGGTCAAGGCAGTGCTGACCGCAGGTGCAACGCTCTCGGATATCGCACGCATGAGTTCTGCAGCACTGAATATCGTACTCTGCGAGCCATCCGGATTGGATGCGGCAAAACGGCTGCAGGAGAAATTTGGCACGCCCTATATCATCGCCGATCTGCCAATTGGAGCCGGAGCCACACATCGTTTCGTTCAACGGCTGAGCGAGGCATTGCAGATACCCATAGATTCTGGCTTCCCGGAGACTCCTCACCCTCTTCCGCCCCTCACCAGGAGAGTGGCATTAATCAGCGGACCCACGCGAGCGATAGCAGTCACAGCATTCCTGAAGGAGCTGGGGATGGAACCCGCGCTGATCGTCCTTGATTTTGATGCAGGCACCAGGCAACGCCTCCAGGATATGGTTGGATCGGAAATTCTTGTGGAACCCGATCAGGGTCTGATACTTAAAAAACTCCGTGAAAAAAGAGTGGACCTTATTCTGGGTGGGATGTTAGAGCGTTCCTTCGCCGCAATGCTGGATATCGATTTCTTCGACATCATGCACGGGAGTCAGAAAACCATGGGGTATGAGGGGGTATGTAACCTCCTGAGTGTGCTTGGAGCAGAAGATGTGGAGAGTAATGAGAAAAGCCCGGATCAGAACTGTAGTTTCTGAATTATAACGGCCTCCACTTTTACCCCTATGGAACATACCCGGCTATTCCTTTTTCTTTGATCGAGAATAACTGAGCAGATTGTACGGTGAAATCCCATGAATTTTGATCAGATCAGAATTAATGTCAGAAACATGGTGCCGGAGGTTGTTCATGACCTGAAGGAGCTCATCAGATATCCCTCTATCGCATTTCCCGGATATCCTCCCGATCCGGTGCATCGGATGGCAAGGGCCACCGTGGAACTCCTTAGGCGGTATGGGCTTTCAACTGCATACGCGATAGACATTCCTGGTGGGTATCCCCTCGTATATGGAGAGTTCCCGGCACCGCCAAACTCACCGACTGTTCTGATGTACGCCCACTACGATGTCCAGCCCGCGAAAAAAGACGGCTGGGAGGGAGATCCCTTTACTCCCTACAAGAAAGCTGGCCGACTTTACGGGCGCGGGGCTGCGGATGACAAGAGCGGCATTATCATGAATGCTGCAACAATTCGCTGTTTTGAGGGTAGACCCCCAGTGGGTGTGAAGTTAGTGATTGAGGGAGAAGAGGAGACCACCAGTCATCTTCATGGGTTTATCCCCGAACATCCGGACTTCTTTCAATGTGACCTGTGTATCGTGACCGATAACGGCAACCTTACCGTCGGAGATCCGGTCCTCACAACGACCCTGCGAGGAGAGGTCTCCTGCAGGATCACGGTCACAACGCTAGACCATCCGGTTCATTCCGGATCGTTCGGCGGACCTACCCCAGATGCGTTTATGGCCCTTCTCAGAATCCTCTCCACCCTCCAAGATCAGAAGGGGAATGTGGCTCTGGCTGGGCTTGCCTCTTCTCAGTGGGAAGGGAGCGATTTTCCGGAAGAGCTTTTCCGGGATATCACATGTATACATGAAGGAGTGGACCTCATCGGCAGCGGCCCCCTGAGCTCCCGTCTCTGGTCAAAACCATCGATATCCGTGATCGGCATAGATGCACCGACCATACAGGAGGCATCAAATATCCTTATCCCGAAGGCAGCCGCAGCCGTCAGCATGCGGATCTCTCCGGGTGCCGATCCGGATCACGAGGTGCAGCTCTTGATGGACCACCTGCGAAAAGTGGCTCCCTGGCATGTTCTGGTGGATGTCCGGCGGATCAGTGCCTCCCCGGGGTTCATCTGCCCAACAGATGGTCCTGGTTATATCCTTGCAAAGCAGGCGATGGAACGTGCCTTCGGAAAACCAGTCAGTGAGATTGGTGCCGGGGGTTCGATCCCGCTCCTGAAAATTCTGAAACGGACCGTGCCGAAGGCCGAGTTTATCCTGTGGGGGAGCGAGGATCTTGCCCTGTCCCGCATCCATGGCACAAATGAGAGCGTGGATATTGGGGAGATTGAACGGATGATCCTCGCCCAGTGCCTGTTGTTGAACTTCTTATCGGGAAAAAAGGAATAAGGCCCTTTTAATCCTCTCTTCTCCGTTCTCCCTTTCTAAAAGGGAAATTGAGAACAGACGAATGGTTTTTATACCAACACAGTAATCATGCGGTGGTGAATCACAGGGCAGAAAAAGAGTATCCCCCCATTGCTGTAATCTTCTCAGTCATCGGAGGTGTATTGATCCTCCTTCCGGGCTTGTTATCCTAGGAGTAGGTATCTCTGGTATCCCAGCAGTTATGGGTGTAGCAGAATCACTTGTTGTCGGACTCGGAATTTGGGGGATTATTTGCGGCATTCTTGTGATTGGTGCCGCGTACATGGTCTATTCGAAGCCAGCGTCTCATTCGATTTATGGCATCGTGATTGTGATCTTTTCGGTGCTGAGTTCCATCGAATCTGGTGGATATATCCTTGGATTGATCCTGGGGATTATCGGCGGTCTCTGGGCAATCGTATGGAAGTCGAAACCCGGAGAAATACCGAAAACTGAAGTAAAGCCTGTTGAAAAGCCTCCGGAAAAGCCAGCCGTATTATTTTTATCCCCCTTTTTCAACATATCAGGAAGCCACTATCACGGGAATAGAGTTCAATCTGCATTCAGCACGGCATACTTTATTAATCAAGCGGAATATCTCTATCAGATCTCAATGACTGATGCAGAACGACCAACGATTGCGTTCATCTTTTCCTTGATCGGAGGGGTTCTTATCCTTCTTGATGGACTGGTAATCTTCCTCGTCGGATTCTCTGGTTATGTTTTACGATTACATGAATTCCTCGGGATCCGACCGATTGTCACCGCAATTGGTATATGGGGTATCATCTGTGGACTAATCGTACTCGCTTCATCGATTATACTGAACAACCAGCCTGAGAAGCATACGACTTGGGGTGTGCTTATTCTCGTCTTCTCTCTGATTTGTTTCCTTTCCGGTGGAGGGTTTGTTATTGGGGGAATTCTTGGAATCATTGGGGGGATCCTGGCCCTTGTCTGGGCGCCATCAGCACCTAAAACTCCTCCGGCTGTCCCGGCTCCGCAGTGACCGCTCCCCCTTCTTTTACAAGCTCACAAAATTGTATCAACGAAAAAAACTGGCGGATAGGAATGGGTATCTCTCAATCAGGGATTTCCTACAGATG
>JAJRCP010000037.1 GCA_028678885.1 Methanomicrobiales archaeon | reverse complement strand
GCTGCAGTATGGGTATCCAAGAGTCCCCCTGCTTCTTTTTCTTTCTCTTCCACCTGGCGATCAAACTCTTCCCGTGAGATCAAATCGTCAACAAGAGCATAGTGGAAGGACATCGGATCACCATTTCCGTGCTTCCATCGGAACAATGATATCCTGGATGGTCTCTGCCCGCCTCATCACTGTTATCGATCCCCCGCGAACCAGGACTTCTGCACACCGTGGGCGGGCATTATACTGGGAGGACATAGCAAATCCATACGCACCGGTATCTAGTACTCCAATGAGATCACCTGCTCTCACAATAGGGAGGGGGCGGTCATAGGCAAGGATGTCGCCGGACTCACAGATGGGACCCGCAATGGTGCACATAATCTGGGACGGGTCTAACGCCCGATTCGCAAGCACAACCTCATGGTATGCATCGTACATCATAGGCCTGATGAGCAGATTGAAACCGGCGTCCACGTTCACAAATCTGCGGTGCGCCTCTTTGACCGAGTTCACCCGAGTGAGCAAGACCGTTGAATCCCCCACGAGATAGCGACCCGGCTCCACCCAGAGGGCAGGCTGTATCCCAACCTCCTTCATCCCACGGAGAAATACTGGCATCACCCGGTTCGCATAATCTTCTGGAGTAGGAGCAGGATCGGTCGCATGCCTGTACGGGATACCCAACCCTCCGCCCAAGTCGATAAAATCTAGAGGCACCCCGAGATCAACGAGTGACCCTGCGATCCGGACCATCACCTCCGCTTCCTTTTCGAAAGGGTCCACATCCAGAATCTGTGAACCGATATGACAATGGATCCCGATGGGCCGGACATGCTCACGAGACAGAGCGACCTCATACGCGCCTTTGATCTGTTCGTGGGGGATCCCAAACTTGCTTGTCCGCAGCCCGGTCGCAATTTTCGGATGGGTTGGCACTTCAATTGCAGGATTGACCCGGAAGGCGATCTCGACCTCATTTCCTTCTTCTGCTGCAAGAGATTCGATCAGCTCCAGCTCGTCCAAGGAGTCCACCGAGATCTTCACTCCGTTTCGAATGGCCAGAGTGAGATCGGCAGGACTTTTGGAATTACCATTAAACAGAAGATCTCTTGGGGCCATACCTGCCCGAAGAGCAAGTGACAGTTCCCCGGAAGAGAATACATCTGCTCCGGCGCCTGCTTCTTTGAGTAGACGAAGGATGGCAAGATTTCCGTTTGCTTTTGCAGCATACAGTACGCGAATCCGGGAATAGTGGGAGTGGAGTGCTCTCTCATACGCAGAATAATTTCCGATGATTCGGTCACCATCAGTCACATACAGAGGGGTTCCATACCGGCTCGCGATCTCCACACAGTCCTGCCCTCCGATACACAGATGCCCGCTTAAGATAGACAGACATGGTGGAAGTTTCATATAACTCTCCGGATTCTGTCGATTGCCTGTTCAATTCTCTCCAGAGAACGGGTAATGGCAAACCGTACATACGCTCTACCGCAGGACCCAAATCCAATGCCGGGAGTAACGACGACCCCCGCCTCATCCAAAAGGCGGGTGGCGAAATCAAGCCCGTTTTTCACGGGCACCCATAGATAGAATGTCGCCTTTGGTATCATGCATTCGATTCCCATTTCCGTGAGTCCTTGTACCAGTGTATTCCTCCTTTTCTCGTATATCTCACTGGATTTCCTGACGCATTCTTGGGGACCAGTCAGCGCCACACTTGCCGCGATCTGCACCGCATTAAAAACCCCCGAATCAACGTTTGTCTTTACCTTTTTCAGCCCCGCAAGGATCTCCGCATTCCCGCAGGCCATCCCGATCCGCCACCCGGTCATATTATAGGTCTTGGAGAGCGAGTGCATCTCCACACCCACCTCTTTCGCCCCATGACTTTCGAGAAACGAAGGGGCATGGTATCCATCGAAGGTGACTTCAGAGTACGCATTGTCATGAACCACAACGATCTCATGATCGGTGGCAAAATCCACGACCTCCTGAAAGAACTCCCGTGGTGCGATTGCTGCAGTGGGGTTGTTTGGGTAGTTCAGGAACATAAGTTTTGCCGACCGCAAGATCGGAGAAGGGATATCATCTAGGCAGGGAAGAAAATCGTGTGTTGCACGAAGCGGCATGATATGAATCCGTCCTTCAGCAAACAGTGTAGAGGTGCGGTACACGGGATATCCGGGATCCGGCACGAGCACATAGTCTCCTGGATCCACAAATGCTTCCGGTATATGCGCGATTCCATCCTTCGATCCCATGAGGGAGATTACCTCATTCTCTGGGTCGAGAGATACCTGAAAACGATCGCGGTACCAGGATGCAACCGACGTACGGAATCGGGACATTCCAACGTACGAAGGGTAATGATGGTTTGCCGGGTCCCGCGCCGCCGCACAGAGAGCATCAATAATATGGGGGGGAGTGGGGAGGTCTGGATCTCCGATTCCGAGATCAATAAGGTCAACTCCCTGTTTCTCTTTTTCTTCTTTCAATTCATCAATCCGGGCAAAGGGATAGGGAGGCAACTGATCGAGACGTGCGGAATACATTGCTTAGCTATGTTCGGCAGAACCTAATAAAAACAGACAGGGTGGGCACGATGAATGTACTTCGGCCATGAATCTCTAATTTCACCGACGAATAATAGATAATTGATACGGTTTTCAACCGGTATTCTATAAAGTGGGTGAAGCGAGGGACACTCTTCATACCTTTCGATGAGATATCCCTGTTGTCCGAATGAAGGCATTCACTCTTGGTCCACCCTTATTCGGCTCTCTATACCATAACGCGAAATTCTTGGCAATTCTATTGAGTTGTGCGGGGGATTATTCGTAGAGAATTCTCATATGTATTTCACCGCGGTTCAAGGCTGGAATTAAAAGGGATCCAGCCTCCACGAAAATATTCGCTCTTCTAGTATCCTCCCGACCGGAAGAGGGGGACCGATAAGGAAAATCCATGGCTCCGGTATGATGGGCACTTTATGTATGGGGCGTTTATCAATACAGGAACCATCTGGGGACGGACTTATCACATGGAACGATACTACTGCAAGTACTTCCGAAGAGTTCACTCACTATGGGGGATATCTCCAAAACACTGGAACGCGTTGCAACGTGTAGCGTCCACCCGTACTAGTGAGCAGATACTGCAGATCCGTGGTCCCAGATCCCCTACCTGAGTTTCTGCCATTTCACCGGCAAGCTCCTGGATCGCTTGGATTACATCGTTTCCAAATTCAACCTTGCCTCCTCTTTTGCGGGAGGTGTACTGACAAACTGCCGCGGGAGTGATCCCCAGCATCACAGCGACCTTTTTTTGGGGAAGCCCCATTCCCAGTAGTTCCTGTACGAGGCAGGCACGGATACTGGGAAGAATATACCAGACCCCACGTTCACACGGTAATTTCATCTGACCCCCAACTTAATTCGTGAGATAATTACGAGAATTTTCAGGTAACAATTGTTAAATAGGGATTCATATAAGGGTTCGTGAACTAACAATCATTCCCAGTGAAAGATCCTAGGAGAGAGGATTATATGGAACCAGTACAGCGGACGGAAGTGGCCATCATCCTTTCCACTACCCCGCGAGGAGGTGGAGAGAAGATATCACGCATCTTGGTGGAGGAACACCTGGCTGCCTGTGTGAACCTCATGGAAACTAGATCCTTTTTTTTGTGGAAGGGGAATCTGGAGAGAGAGGAGGAGGATCTTCTGATAATCAAGACTGTTTCAGAAAGATTGCCTGAGACAATTCGCAGAATCCGGGAGATCCATCCTTATGAGATCCCTGAAATGATCGTCCTTCCCGTTGTCGCAGGCAACGAACCCTATCTACAGTGGGTCCGGAAGGAGATTTTAGGATGAATATCCATCTACAGAAAGCGATCCAGGTACGAGGAGGCAGGAGTATTGCCATCGATGATGCAGTGTAGTAGAGTGTTCATTCCTACTTTATATCAATGGGCAGCTGTTTGGAACCCTTGTCGCTAGCGATGACTGCTCATGAACTCGTGCAGGATTTGTTATCACTGAGGGGCTCGCTGAAACTGTTGAGCGGGTAGAGGTGCAGCAGGGGTCGATTCATGTCCTTGATCCGGTTCGATTCGGGATAATACGGATTATCGGTTCGTCCAGCGGGATCGAATTTTACAGCAGGCCGAGGTTTGTACATTCCAATCTGAAGATCTCCTCTTCGAATGTGTATCGGATCACCCGGGAAATATAGTCCCCTCTATGGGAGTAGACCGGAGGCGTACACTGTTCCGTTCTATTTTTCCGAGGGAAATTCGCCATCAGGAACTGCGATGTGGGGAGGCACAACATTCTTGACAAGGTGGTTGGATATGCAGTCCTATATGGTCTTGACCGATCTCGATGCGTAGTTGGATGCACTGGGAAACAATCCGAAGGAATGGTCTCCAAAGTGGCACGAGCCGGTATTCCGATCAATCATCTCTCGAGCAGCTTCCACGGACCGGGGAATCCATACTGCCGAAAGGTGAGGAGTGACACTGATCTGTTTCTCACGTGAGGATCGAAATACGATTTATACATATCTGGAACAGGTAGGATATATTGAATGACACCGGGAATGAAAGAAGAGCACAATCCTTTATTGCATCCTGATCAAGTTGTAGTAAGATTCCCGACACCAAGTCCGTGATACCATGTCCATGCCATCCATAACCGGAGAGAAGGTGGCACTTCTTGTACTGGGGTGTCCCGAAGTACCTGTTCAGACAAGTATCGCGCTCTATCTAATGCATATTCTGCGGAAGAAAGGCATTCGTCCCATCGTTGCAGGGACTAAAGCTGCCCGTACACTTCTCGACATCGCCGATATTGATCGCCACTATCTTGGAGATCTGGTTGACCTAGATCAATGCATTGGAGAGATTGCTGAAAAACGGATGGATGCGGATCTCTGTTTTGTATTCATTCACAAGGACTCCGGCATCTCCTATGCAGCAACCATGTCCTCACTTCTGCAGGGAAAGGTCTATGCACTGGTTTTCGGGGACAAGGCACAGGAGCTGTCGCAGCAGATCACCTTTTCTGTTGGAGTGATCACGGCACGGGTAACTCATAACCCGACCCCTTTGAAGAATAAAATTGATGCCCTTGCTGGAGAGTGGTGAAAATGGGCTGTGTGGAGGCACGGAGATGTGAGGTGCTTGCTTCCCAGGTCACCTTTGCCGAATGCCGTGAGTACATCACCACCAATTTCCCCGAACATTATGAGGTAGAGCCTGGCTTTCATCTCTTCGATGTATATATCATCGGGGTCCCCCCTGTCTATGTGGGTATCGAAGGAGAAGACGTAATCTTTCCATATACAAAACCATGCCACGGGACATTTATTCTCCGTGCGAAAGGTGCAGGAGAAGAGGCGGTACGACTGCGCGCCTTGAAAACAGATAAGACAAAAACGAAAAAGCGCTGAAAGCTGAACCGTTCCTATGAGGAAGGCTGTTAGGATCCCCGATTCTGCGGCCTAACATTTTGTGCAGGTCACTTTTTGTTCTTGTAGAGATCTCTCAAACGATTTTTGATGGTTCACCGAAAGATACCCGAAACCGAACCACGACCTTCTCAATAGCTCTCGGGATTCTGATCCACCTTAGCATAGAGAGACAGATCTCATAACAGAAAAGAGATGAAGGAAGATGGATGAGGTTTGAATCGATATCTATGGCGGACCTGGAATCCATCAAACGACGCAACGCGCAGTACGAGTGGGGAGAACTTCACCAACATGTACGCCTTCTCTCTCTCTGGCTTCTGATCTTGGGAACCCTTCTGATCCTCCTCGGAATTGCCCTTCCTGCTCTCATATTTGCCGGAAAAATCTCACTTCCCTATACGCCCTCCACTCGGATACTCATTTCCGTGGGAATTTTTATCCTCGGACTGCTCCTTGGATCCGGTATCATCACTCTCTCACGGGTACTCTCGATCTTTGTTGATGTGGAGAGAAGTACCCGATACGCGATGAATATCTGGTTCATCCTAGAAAAGCGGGATCTGGCAGAGGGAACGGAGTCAGGAGAAGCTGGAGTTCCTCCAGACAACGAAGAACCTTCCTGCTTGTAATCGTCCCAGAACACTTTTTATATCATGTTCAGAATAGATGCTGTAGCTAACGTACCCGTTTCCAGTAAGATCACCAGTGCAAATCCGTTTATGGGTATGAATAGGATGGTTTTGCTGATCCCGCAGAGTATGGTCCCACCAACGGTCGATTCGGGGTAGGATATGCGAATAGCGGATAGGTGCACTGATGAACAGATACCAGTGCTCCGTATACAGGTACATCTATGATCCAACAAAGGGCGATCCGACCCAGTCTATTTCACCCGGCACGCCATTTGAGCAAGTGCGTGGAACCTAGTCATGTCCCGTACGTGGGACTAAAAAAAGTACAGTTTGAG
>JAJRCP010000036.1 GCA_028678885.1 Methanomicrobiales archaeon | reverse complement strand
CTTCGATTGGGATGGTGGTTACATTCCCCGGCTCTGCACCAAAATCGGCAATATCGATGATAACCAGTTTTTTGGTCGTTTCTTCGTCCAGCAGGGTAAAAATGAAGTGCGGGGCGCCAAGCCCTGCATCGATCACCTTCACATTGTCGGGAAGTTGCAGCTGTTGCAGCTCTTCGATTACTGCAGTTCCGAAACCATCATCAACAAACAGGGGGTTTCCGCACCCAACTACCACGATCTCGGGATATAACATGGAACCTAGTTTCACTGGAGAAGTTTCTGGGCTACTATCCGGTTATCCTCATCCACCACAATCATGTGGGTGGCACAGGAGACACAGGGGTCATATGCACGGACGACCATTTCCGCTATCTGCCAAGGAGCTCCTGTTAGTGCACGACTGCAGGTCGGAAGGTTCCAGGTAGTCGGAACAAGCATCTCAAACCACAGAAGCCTGCCATCTTTCACCCTCGCAAGGTGGACATCCGTTCCGCGGGGGGCTTCGTTTGCTGCCCATCCCATGGAGCCATCCCCTTGGGGGATATGGTCTGCAAGGACTTTTCCGTTGGTATTCAGGACATCCAGACACTTGATAATGGAGTACAGGCAATCTGGGTATTCCATCTGCCGAGCCACATGCTGTGCGAATGTGCCCTTCTCGTCAAACTTCTTGAAGGTGACGAGACGAGCTCTCGGCCCGACTTCCACAGGCTGTCCATCGTAGGTTGGCACACCAGTGCAGGCTTCCATCTGGGGCCATGCCTTGGTTCCTACCTTTGTGGTTCCTCCGATGGGATACGTAGGATCCTCGTAGTTGATCTCAACCTCACCCATATACCAATCCCAGGGGCGTGTTTCCAGCCATCGATTGGGATTCCAGGTTGGGTCTTCATCAAGACTGCTTGAACCATAGATGGGATCGGTCGCCATATATCCCTGGTCGTGATACCCGAGAGTCTTCGGGATCGGAATCTGCTGATTGGCTACCTGAGTCCAGTCCCGCTTCTGCATGTTCCGAAGCACGGCTATCATGAACTCCATCTGGGCATGTGCCAGGACGAGTCCTTCTTTGGCAAGATCGTACATCTTCCATTTGGCACGTTCGGACACATTCCGGTACATACCTCCCACACGCGGGTTGCTGGGATGTACTGCTTCGCCTCCGGCAATTTCCCCAATAGTCTGGGCGATTTCACGGAGCCGCTGGATCCGCTTGGCCACAGTCCGTACCGGTTCTTCCTTGGTAAACGGGTTGATCTTGGTCTCTGTTCCCGGGATATAGAAATCCGGCAGGATCAGGATGTTATGCAGGGCGATGCTGTGGAGTCTGTTGGCACACTGCAGGATCACACGCAGCAGATGGGCATCATTCGGAATCTCACACTTAATCGATGCTTCCATCGCCTCGGTTGCAGCCAAAGTGTGCGCTATCGGACAGATACCGCAGACACGCGAAGCAATTTTCGGGACCTGCTCCATCGTCTTTCCTAGGGCGAGCTTCTCGACACCCCTCACTGGGGTGATACTGAGCCAGTCCCCACGTTCGACGATTCCAGCATCGTTAATTCTCATAACGAGCTTGGAGTGGCCTTCATGCCTCGTGGTTGGAGAGATTTCTACAACTTTCGACAATAATATCGCCTCATTTCGATCTGGTGTTCATAGAGCGATACAGGTGCAATTGCACTGGGTGTGCAATAGGCCACGTACCCAAAGTACGTCAAACAAAATACTAAGCTTCAGTCGTTATATCTGTCTTTTGATATCGATCGACTCGGTCAAAATAAAGGGATTATATGAGATAAAATTTGAAAATAACGTAATTAATAGGTTTTTACATTATTATATCTCGCTTTTCAATTCACTTCTCAGTTCGGCAATGGTCGCTTTTCTCTCCGCATAGGCATCATGCTGATGGATACTTTCCTCATTCGTCTGTTTAATCGTTACCACCGCATCTCCTGGAAGGTATTTGAATTCCTGCACCACTTTTTTTGCGATCTCCCTCACGCAATCTTCTACAAACCGTGGATTCTTGTGCGCTTCCAGCACTACGAAACTTTCATCCCCCCGCTTTAAAAGCTCAAAAATTCGGGCACTCATCGAATCTTTGAGAATAGTGATGATTTTTTCCAGGCCCACGTGATCTACGTCATCGGTCTCGATGCATAGAAAACCCCTTCCCCGCTGATTGTGCGTGGCCATGGGTACCTGCTCCATAAACTGTTCGATCCTGTGATCATCCATTCCGAGATTTCGGAGGACAGTAATTGCATGATCTTTCATGATATCCTGTGCACAGGGGCATGCGGTCATTCCGGTCACTTCGGCCCCGATGCTCTTCCGCACATAGGGGTTGTTTTCATTTCGCACCGCTACTGCCCGTGCGTGCACATTTACTACTTCATGACAGCGGGTCGCACTGATCGGCGTCTCCCTCTTCACCATGAACTGGCTTTTCATAAGCACCTCGGTTCGATCCGCGTACTCATGATGATCCAGAAGTTTCCGTGCTACCTGGCTGCAGAGTTTCTCTACCTCCTGGACCTGTCCTTCAATGGTTTCCTGAAGTACCTCATCGATCACCTCGAAATTTCGGGACAGGTTAGCCCCTTTCAGACTTTTGGGTAGGTCCACAAATACATCGAAGTTTGAGATGAAGATCACCGGTCTCTTCGCCGAACGACCGACTTCGATCAATTTTTTAACATTCTTCACTCCCACCCGGGTGAGGTTGATCCTGATATTCGGGCAGGTTGCCTGGATATCGGGAAGATCCAGGCTGCTAACCACTTTGAACGTATCAACCTTTTCATCAACCATTGGTCCTCACAGAAAAATGACAGGTAAAAGGTTGTTGGTTTTTATATAATATTTATTTCCTCTCTTGCACATATTTGATGCGTATGAATTGCGAAATGGAACGATACTTTGAGGATGATGCAAATCTGGGCATATTTAAAGGGAAAACGGTGGCGGTGATCGGATATGGGTCTCAAGGAAGGGGACAATCTCTTAATTTACGAGATAGTGGTCTGTCTGTCATAATAGGGGTGCGACCAGGGAAGAGCTGGCAGAAAGCGAGTGAGGAGGGCTTCAAGGTTTTCTCGGTATCCGATGCAGTGAAACGTGCAGATATGGTGCAGATCCTGCTCCCCGATGAACAGCAAGCTGCGGTGTACCAAGCGGAGATTCATCCTCATCTTCGAGATGGGATGTGCCTCTCCTTTTCCCATGGGTTCAATATTCATTTCGGTCAGATTGTCCCTCCCTCCGGGGTAGACGTGATTATGATCGCACCGAAGGGACCAGGAAGTATGGTCCGACGAACGTATGAGGGGGGTGTGGGAGTCCCTGCCCTTATCGCCATTCATCAGGATGTATCCGGGAAAGCAAAGGAAATCGCCCTTGGATATGCAAAGGCAATCGGAGCAACCCGCGCAGTAGTACTGGAGACCACCTTCCGTGAGGAGACGGAAACCGATCTGTTTGGTGAACAGACCGTGCTGTGTGGGGGAGTCACCTCGCTAATCAAGGCCGGATTCGAGACCTTGGTTGATGCAGGATATGCTCCCGAAATGGCCTACCTAGAGATCCTTCATGAAATGAAGCTGATCGTGGATCTCATCTATGAGGGAGGATTCACAAACATGCGGAATGCGATAAGCAATACCGCTCAGTATGGCGATCTTACCCGTGGTCCTCGGGTAATAGGACCGGAAGTGTACGAGGCGATGCAGGATATACTTGATGAGATCCAGAGTGGGGAATTCGCCCGTGAATGGATTCTCGAGAACATGGTGAAACGTCCTGTCTTCAATGCCCTCACTAGAGCTGATGAAGAGCATCTCATCGAATATGTGGGAAAGGATCTTCGGAGTCTGATGCCTCAGTTCAAAAAACAATGATGAATAAACATATTCCTCATTTTCACCGTCGAATTATCTCCCTTTTTTCAGCGCTATAAATTCAGGGATCGCTTATTTCTTAAAAGTTAATCTGATTGTTTTATCTGTGGTTTTAAGGCTTGAAGAATGAAGGGAAACTGTAGTATCAACGTCTGAATGGTCCCTTCACGGCCCTGACCAGCCGGAATATAGAGGTGAAACATATGTTCCATTTCGGGAGAAAGGAACTTCAGGACCAGAAAAAGATCTGAGAATTAGTGTCAGCCATCAACGCTATGAATAACGCATCATCCGGGTAATCGAGGATTGTGCCTCTTCCAACTCCCGCGGGGTAAGGAGAAGTTCTCCGTCACTGCCAGTTACCTTCAAGAGGTTTCCTTTCACTTCGCCGATGATAGAATATCGAAGCCGTTTGAGAGGTGCTTCACTCTCAATTGCTATAAGGAATCTCCCATAGGCTTCAGAAAAAAGCATGGGCAGTAGGTCCCCGGAAAGTTCTACGGATGCCTTGGGAGAGATTGCAGCTAAAGCGGCGAGGAGCCCTCCCTGCGAGAGGTCGGTGATTCCTCTCACCCGTCCCCGATCAACAAGAGAGCAAACCAAGGGAAGTACGTCCGGGTTTGCGATCGATGGTGCAGTACCCCCGCAGCCGGTAACAGCATCAAGTACGGAACCCCCGAAGAACGGATCTGTCTCTCCCACAAGGGCAAGCTCGTTCCCATCGAAGGGTGAAAAGGAAGGAAGGATTTCCCCTTTTCCAACCATACCCAGCGAAGGGGTAGGCTTGATTTGCGTCCCAAATTCGTCGCTTTCGTTATACAATGAAACATTTCCGCCCACCACCGGGATTCCCAGTTTTTTTGCCATGTCTCCTAATCCTTTGGTGCATTGTTCCAGCTGCCAGTATACCTCCGGGTGGACGGGGCTTGCAAAATTCAGGCAGTCTACCAGGCAAAGCGGGGTTGCCCCATGGCAGGCAAGGTTGCTTGCGTTTTCTATCACCGCATTTGCAGTCCCCGCATACGGAGAGAGATAGATATGTCGCGGATTGCATCCACAAGAGAGAGCAAGGGCTTTTTCCCCCAGGCGAAGAACGGCTGCATCCCGGCGTATTGTTAGAGTGCGCAGCTGCACATCATGATCATATTGTTCGTACACCCATTCCTTGGCCGCTACTTCAGGATGAGAGAGAACCTTGAGGGCGAGTTCTTTCAGGGGCCCTGTGGGGTGTTGGAATGCCTTTTCTGCTTCATACGGTACCGTTGCCCACAGACATACGGGCGCATCCCCGGTCAGGAAATCGATCGGAAGATCACAGACCACCTCTTCACGGTATTTAACAATATAACGGGGCTCTCCGATTACCTCTCCTATTTCACTCCACCGCAGGTCATATTTCTCCGCGATCCTTCCGATCGCTTCAACATTTTCGGAGGCCACTTCAAGTACCATTCTCTCCTGTGATTCTGAAAGCATGATCTCTGCAGGTCTCATCCCTGTTTCTCGGAGGTGGACCCGGTCCGCCTGTATCAAGCCGCCGTAGGTACTGCAGAGTTCGCTCGAGGCACCCGCAAGCCCTGCTGCCCCCAGATCTTTGCATGCAAGGATCATGCCGGTTCCCATCATTTCGAGGGTTGCATCGATGATCAGTTTCTCGGTATACGGATCCCCAATCTGGACGCTGGGACGATCTTCCTGCACGGCAGATTCGCTCAGGTCACGAGAGGCGAAGGAAGCCCCCCCCAACCCATCCCTTCCAGTAGAGGATCCCACCAAGACCAAACGGCTCCCCGGTTTCTTTGCATGCCCGGTGATGTACTTTTCAGGGTGCACAATTCCGATGCAAACCACATTCACCAGAGGATTACCAGAATAACCCTCATCGAAGACCACCTCCCCTCGTATCACGGGAACACCAATGCAATTCCCGTAATCACCAATCCCGATCACAATGTGTTCAAAGAGATAGCGGTTTTTCTCTTTCCTGAGAGGACCGAAATAGAGAGGATCCATGAGAGCGATGGGTCGACCTCCCATGGATATTACATCCCGCACTATACCTCCCACTCCTGTGGCCGCACCATGATAGGGATCCACATAACTAGGATGATTGTGGCTCTCCATACCCACGACGATCGCCAGGTCCTCTGAATATCTAACCACCGCTGCATCGTCACCAGGCCCGACTATCACGTTCTCCCCTTTTGTTGGAAGTGTCCTGAGGAACAAACGGGTGGAGCGGTAACTGCAATGCTCGCTCCAGAGATTATCAAAGCAGGCAGCCTCCACCTCAGATGGTTCCCTTCCCAGAACCTCGCGTATGCGTGCCAGATCTCCGGCTGAGAGCATAATGGATGAAAGTGGCCTTTTCATCCTGATAAGCATGCCCCTTGGAGGACCTTTTTACGCTTTGGCCGCTAAGATAGTATCCATGCCCCCGACATACGAAGAACTTCTTAAAAAGGCATACGAGAATATCACCGAAATCGGGGATGCCACGAAGCGATTCACGGTCCCGGAAGGGAAGGTCTTCATCGAAGGAAAAACCACTGTACTGGAGAATTTTGGCGAGATTGCTGACATCCTGAATCGCGATCCAGATCATCTGATGAAATATTTGCTGGGTGAACTAGGTACTGCCGGAAAAATCGAGAGTGGCCGGGCGATTTTCAATGGCAAGTTTGAAAAAAGCTATGTCAATTCTATCATCAAGAATTACATTGCAGAATATGTCATTTGCTCTGAGTGCGGGAGCCCGGATACCCATATCGGAAAGGACGGACGGGTAGCAGTTCTCCGCTGTGACGCATGTGGAGGCCACCGCCCCGTAAAGAAACGAAAAGCCTCTCGGGGTGAGGAGAAAACAGCCAAATACACTGAAGGGGCAGAGATTGAGGTGGAAATACAGTCTATCAGCAAACGCGGAGATGGTGTAGTCAAGGATGGACCATACACCATGTACGTAGCAGGTGCAAAACCTGGGCAGAAAGTAAAGGTACGCATCAGCCGTATCGCTGGGTCAATCATTTTTACGGAAAGATTGTAGATCTCACTTTCCAAAAGGATCCTTACTGTTTTCAACAATTTTTAGTACGTTTTTTAGGGGGAATAGTATGTGTCATTCAGTATGTATGATGGAAAGGTCATGGAATTTCATGAAACGGACGTATTATCCCTAGCAGAGGAATGATAATGGGAACAATATCCGAAAAAGAGGCAGAAAGGGTCTTCTATCGCGGAACAGCAGCTCTTACGTCCTTGAGCAATTCATCGCAATCACTCATCAGACGCTGACAGGCTTCACGTACCACTGTTAGGGGATCCTTTTTCCCATCGGTGGTTACCACGAGTTCGGGGTCCGAGAATTGAAATTCCATGGTATATTTTGCCACGTCTACGACGGGATCCTGAAGGATCTCATCGGTGAGCATGTTCATGAAGGTGTGACTCTCACCTCGGAAGAGAATCCTTGCTCGTACACCTGTGAGCTCCAGAATCTCGATATTCATAGCGCCTTAAAGATCAACATCGGAAGCTGATATAAGTATTGGTACCAAGAATATTTACAATATCCACGTATCCGAGTCTCTTCCCAGATGAGGAAGATCCCAGGATACCAGATGACTAAGGTGGACACAGCGGAAATCTCTCGCTCCCAGTTCCCGTGAGAGGTTGCAAGCCTCTTCATAGTTCATATGCTTGTTCAAGTGTAGGTCGGAAGGGACAATCGCATCGACTAGCAGGAGATCCATGCCTTCTAGATGCGATCGGGTTGTGGATGGTATATCCACGCGGGTATCGGAAGTGTATCCAATTGCTACACCATCAGATTCAATACATAGGCCAAAGGTCGGAACAGACGGATGATTGACGGGGAGAGAGGTGATCTTTAGTCCGAATAATTCGATTGGCAGGTAGGGTGTCATGGGATGTTTTTCGTAAGGAAGGAACGTAAAAAACTGGCTGCAGTATGAGAGAACTTCCGGGGCGGCATAGACCGGCGGGGGTTTTTGCACACGGTAAAATTCTCCATACCCGGAATAATGATCATAGTGCCCATGGGTCCAGATCACTGCATCAATAGGAGGAGAGCCGGATCGCAGAAGCTGATATCGCATATCGGGTGAAGTATCGATTATCAGATGCCGACCTTCTGATTCAAGGAGAAGTGAGGTGCGGGTGCGCGAGATCCTCTTCTGCAAGGCATATGTACAACGGGGACATGCACATCCAATTTTAGGAGTCCCTACTGCATCTCCTGTACCAAGGAGGGTTAACCTCAGGAAAATCACCCGGAGCGAAGAATGTTCCGGTTTCTGATGAGGGCAATTCCCTCTTCCATATCATCACGCCCAATATGTGCGGTTTCATGCGAGAGAGCAGTGAGAAGCCCTTCCTTCACCATGATGCGAAGATCGGCACCAGAAAATCCTTCCGTTTTTGCTGCAAGGTCCTTGGGATTACATTCACATTCAAACCTAGAGAGCAGGTTCGCAAGGATCTCTTCCCGGACCTGTTCATTGGGAAGCGGAAATTCGATCACATCATCGAATCGCCGCCAGGCGGCTTCATCCAGGAGCTGAGGATGATTCGTCGCTGCGATGAGTAGAACCCGGTCACGTACAAGGCTGATTCGATCGATATTCTTTAGGAGCATGTTTACTGCCCGTTTCATCGCTCCATGATCATCGGTGATTCGACTCTTTGCCACGAAGTCAAACTCATCGATAAAAAGCAGGCAGGGTGCCATTTTCTTGGCAAACTGGAATACCCGATCGATGTTTTTGGATGTTTCACCCAGATACTGGGAAGTGATCATGGAGAGGCGGACTTCGAGAACAGGCATATGTAGTTCATGCGAGAGTGCAAGGGCAAGCGAGGTTTTTCCTGTTCCCGGAGGTCCCACGAACAGGAGTTTACCAAGCTCATAGATCCGATGATCTCTCAGATATTCCCGATGTTGTACAGCGGTCTTTATCTTGGCGATAACTTCCTTCTGATGAGGAGTACAGACCAGATCCACCAGCGCTTGCTCGATCTCATCCGGCGCACTGACGATAAGGAGATCGAGTGCAGCTTTCATGAGCTCATCCTCTTTCAATACCGAGGCCATTTTCGCATCAAGATATGAGCGCGAATCCTCAACAGGAGGATTCTTCTTTCTCGCTTCTGCATATAAGACGGAATCGATCCCCATCTCCTCCATGAGACATGCTAGGGTGGGATTTGCATTGGCGAAAGATCGCCCTCCCACCTGGACAAACCATCGGGCAGCCGGTTCCAGAGCGGTGATGGAGAGCCGTTGTCCGAACTCCTCATAACGGACAAAGGGATTCCCCTTGAGACGGTCCCTGGCTTTCGGGATACCCAGCACCCGTTCAATCGCGCCTTCACTAATGATAACAGGACGTTTTATTTCTATACTGCTACCATTCGTTCCGAGCAATGCCCTATGCACCGGTGAGAGATCATTACCGTTGAGCTTTATTGTACGATTAAAAGTCTCTGCGGTAAGAATTGCCTCGAATATTTGCAGATCGTAGGCGTCCAATTCGGACATATGTAACATGATATATTGACGTCAAATTGGGATAATAGTATCTCATCGGGTCGTGACCACACATCCATCGCTCGTCACGATCAAGGTGTGTTCGGCCTGAGAGACAAGAGATCCCGGAATATCATGCAAAACCGGGTAGGGATGGAGAGCGTGTGTCTGGACCAATGAGTGGAGAGCCATATCCATTTTATCTGCTTGAACCCAGCGCTTCGCGAAAGGCATACCTCTCCGGTCCTTAATAAGAGAGAGAATTTTGCGTGCGTCTCGTGAACGGGCGGGTTTAACTCCGATCTGCTGGAAGATCTCCACTCTTTTCCTTTCCCCTACCATCCCGCTTCCTGTGGTCGCAAAGGGTTCTATGGCAAAGACCATTCCTTCCTTCAGTACCGCTCCCCCGTTAATCCGCAGATTTGGAATGGTGGGCGGGACATGGATTGCGTATCGATCCAGTCCGTGACCGGTCAGATTGGCAATAGGGCGAAATCCTCGCGATTCAATGTTCTCCTGGATCGCGGCGCCGATCTCTCCAGTAGATATACCCGGACGCACCCGTTCAATCGCAGCATTCAAGGCTGTCCGTGATGCTTCAAGGAGGGGCTCGTGATTTCCTAGATCCACCGTGGTGGCTATATCGGCAATGTATCCCTCGATATGTACACCCAGATCCAATTTGACGACGGCTCCCGCAGAAAATGTCCTTT
>JAJRCP010000035.1 GCA_028678885.1 Methanomicrobiales archaeon | reverse complement strand
TGCAGAGGAAACCCGCGGGATTTCCATCCAGCAATTCCTCCGGCTAGATTTGCTACCTTTTGATACCCGTTCTTTCTGAGGATGCTTGCCGCAATATTTCCCTTGAACCCGGCATCACAGTAAGTCACAATCTGCTGATCCTGGGGAAGGTCTCCAAGGTTCCCTTGCAATTCTCCCACATAGATATGGCGGGCATTGGAGATATAGCCAATTTTCTTTCGATTCATAATATCCCGCACGTCCAAGAGGAAGAGATCTTCCCCGATCCGTCCATGCAGCATCTGAGAGGTCCACTGGGGGATTACACCAGTTTCCTCACCCGCTTTACTCCAAGTTGCAAATCCCCCTTGCAGGTACCCGACCACGTTATCGTACCCCTCCCGGATGAAATGCCGAGTGACCTGCTCGAATGAGAGGTTGAAGTCATCGATCAGGATGATGGGATGTTCATCGTCCAGTATCCACCCTATGAAATAGGGGATTCCCTCTCTCCAAATGCTGACACTGCCTTCGATATACCCGCCCCCAAAGCTTGGAGGCCCGCGGATGTCCACAATCTGTCCCCCGTTTTGTAAGAATGTGCGGACTTCCGAGACGGAAAGAGGGGCGAGTACCGGGATCTGTGGAAGAGGGGGTGCCCCGTGGTTATTCAATGCCTCCATCCGATGAAAGTAGGGAGGATAGTAATGGTGTTCCCGTACTTTATACCGGACAAATGCTTCTCTATTCATCTGAAGAGAAGGATTATTTTTCCTTTCATAGCCGGTTGTAGTGATTTCAAGATCGCTGATCGCTTCACCACATGCAGAACCCTCCCCATGAGCAGGAAATACTGCCACCCAGTCTCCTAGGATCAATATTTTATTCCAGATACTGTCGTAGAGGGCCCCGGCCATTTCTTCCATCTGATCCGGATAAAAGTCGGTCCTTCCCACATCACCCGCAAAAAGAGCGTCCCCGGTGAAGATAAGGAGTGCATCATCGGATATAGAGCGATCACGGACCACGAGAGAGATGCTCTCCTTTGTATGGCCGGGCGTCTCTTTTACCTCGATTTCCAGGGAACCGATGGGGAACCTGTCCCCCTCTTTCACTCCCCTCCCGTACGCAAAACCGCCTTGTGATCCATGGCAGATCTCTGCTCCGGTCATGCGGGCGAGATCAAGGGATCCGACTAGATAATCCTCGTTTCGATGTGTCTCGAAAATATAGGATAATAAGAGATTTCTTTCCTGGATCAGATCAAGGTAGATGTCTACATCTCTCCGCGGATCGATGATCGCCACTTGAGAATCCGATCCGATAAGATAGGAACGATGGGCAAGTCCCTCGGAAAGTATCTTTTCAAGGATCATATCAGCTGCTCCAGAATGCACATCATTGTTTCCAGTATATCAGGGTAACCCGTATAGTGCATCCTTCGCGAAGAAGTCGTTCTGCTCACCGAGATCCAAGAAGGGCTTAAAAAATGGAGTACTACTTTTACGCACTCATTTTTCGAGGCCTATCTCGCACCTGATCAAACACGAATGCCACCTCACCCCATGCCTTATCAAGCAGGGTACGGTAGTACCGTGTATCGATTGAATCTGCATCCCAAGGAGGGGTCACGTCCCAGGTGTTCGCATCCCTGACCACATATCCGACCTCCATACCGGGAGCTAAATCGATTCCTTCCCTCTGGTATGCCGCTACGGCGGCAGCCTCAAGGCAGTTTCGTTCATAGGTGGATCGGCTGATTCTACGCCGGATGACCAAGTGTGCAGGATCCGTGTGCACAAGCTCGTTCCGGTACCGGGCATGGATCTCCTGTGCCCTATCCTCGCAGGTACGAAGTTCAGCACGCGTGCAGGCTTCCCGCATGGTATCCAAGATCTCTTCCTGCATCCGTGTGATATATTCCGGTGTATCCCCCCGGCGGGCCATCACACCACGGAGTTTCAGGGAGGTGTCCGAAAGTTTTCCAAAGTAGCGGTTATAAGAACCCGTTCCATCGTTCATCGGAAGAAACACTATCCAGTCATAAGTGTCGCACTCAGTAGCAAGGCTGGTTTCCTGTTCGATCCTTTCCTTCAGGGCCATTACATCAGCGCCCTGCACCCACAAACAGTCCACAATGCCGTGGAGGACGGTAAACCCCATCTGTTCAGCACACCTCTTCGATCGCAGGAGGATATCCCTGGCTCCGCCGGTGATCAGTTCGTGCACCTCGATCCGCCCGAACTTTGCATTCCGGTAACCGGTGTACCCGAAGCATGTGACGAGCATCCACTTGAGGATCCCGTCCTGCCCTGCATATGCAGGATCCGTCTTTTTCATCTGTTTCGTCCTAATGCGGAGAGACAGGAGAGGTTCGAGCACCTCAGGGAGAAAACCCCTTTTCCCCGGTGTGTGCAGGGTCTCCGGGGAAAGATTATGGAGCACAATGATGGAGGGGTACAGCGAGGTAAAATCCAGTTCGTGGACCTGCTCGTACACTCCGGCCACCGGTTGGAACATCATCCCACCCCGGTCACTGGAACGGAGGGTATCACACCGTCGCACCTCTTCCGGGTCACTCTTCCGGAAGGGAACCGCGAGCCCACGCTTTAGTGCCTCATATACTTCATACCCGGAGATGAGGGTGCCGGCTGTGAGCCGGGCGGCTAGGTTGGGCGCGAGTCCGGTGAGCCGGGAAGCAAGGAGAACGCCCTCCAGCCCTCCCTCACGATAATTGAAGCTACGAGCAGTATCGATGAGGATTCTTCCTTCGGGGATGAGCGCACTCCCTTTATATTCGACTCTTCCGTAACTCCAGTAGGATCGGGCGCTCATCTCCCGAAATCTTCCGGTACGGCTGAGGGGTACCTCCAGCTCATAGTTCCGTGCCTTCTCCAGCATCTGCCGTACCCAGAGATCGGCATCAGGGAGCAGGAGTACATCCGGGTCGAGGGCCTCCACTCTGCAGAAGAGATCGGATAGTACCCTGCTCTCTCTGCCGGTGAGCACCTCTCCTTCCCCCAGATCAATTCCCGAGATCTCCTCCCTCCGGAACGGATCCCCCCGTATCTCCATCTTCATAACAGTGAGAGGAGAGAAAAAGTCAGGTGCAAACCGTGATTCATCCGGGTACACACAGGGAACGAGATTTTGCTCTGCCATCCAGCGCTGATCCTGACGAATATCCACATTGTACAGCTGCGCCGCATACCGGGTCTCTCGCTCAATCGCTTCCGCTATGCTCCTTCCGGCCGGGATCGCAAACCCTTCCAAGGGACCAAAGATGGTGGAGAAGGTACATTCCTCGGCACGGTACCGAGCTTCCAGCGCCTCCAGCATTTCCCGGTACGCGTGGGCATCGGGTAGATGCAGGTAAAAAAAGGGATGGAGGGGGTGCGTAGTCTTCTGCACCCCCTCATTCTCCTTTCCCCAGATCTCTATTCTCCCTTTCCTGACTGCAGAATCAAAGATCCACATCGTGCCCTCCCACTTCTTTTGCAATCTCTACAAGGACAGAAAAGATCGCAGCTTCCACGGGATCATCAAAATTATAGAAGCACGCACTCGAGTGCTTCTTTGCC
The DNA here is from genome assembly GCA_028678885.1 of Methanomicrobiales archaeon. GTDB lineage: Archaea > Halobacteriota > Methanomicrobia > Methanomicrobiales > JACTUA01 > JAJRCM01. Next base: position 945 of record JAJRCP010000035.1, on the reverse strand, counting down.
ATGGCGGCAAGGCGCTCTGCGTACTTTTTATCTTCTTCACGGAGGTATTTTCGTGCCCGCAGCCACCGCTCAGCCGTGGCATTCACACCCATGCGCACGCTCTCGAAACTCCGTCCCATGTTCAGAACGCCTCCAGAGTGGTCTGCCTCCGCGAAGCCTCCCGGGGGCGGCTGAAATCCCGTGTACGTTGCGCCGGGGGGAAGGGAGCGAGACAAAAGACTCGGTCTGCGGAGCGGGAGAGCTCTTGGAGGAACCGATCCTGTCTAGGTGCATAGATGAGAACCGCCGCCTGCTGCGATGCGTCTCTCATGGCGGAGGGAAGATTCTCCAGAAGGTGGTCGTCTTCATCAAAGAGGGTAGCGTCATATTCCAAGAAGATGAACGTTTGGTGCGCCTCCTCCAGAATCCGGAGCAGCTGGAAAGCGGTAAACGAGCGGCGGATATCCAAGTACGTGTGATGGCGATGGATCCGGGAGAGCACCCGCGAGTAGTTCCCGCAGATATAGAGCGTGAGGAAGTGTCCCATCGTGGAGAAAAACGTATTCAGGGCGGGGATCATCACCTCTTCTGGTGCGATGAGAAGATTCCAGGTCCCTGACTGCAGGACAACAGAGGGGTGCAGCTCAACCTCCATAGCGAGGAGGAGTGTATCAAAGCTCATCTTAACAGTACAGGGTGCGGGGGGTGAAAGTGAAAGAAGGGAAAAAAGAGTGTGAAAAAGGAGGAGTTGTTTCGAGTTATTTTGGTCGAACCGGTTGCTGTGGTTTTTTCTCTTTATCCAGTTCGTGAGCCGGATCCCGTGGTTCGGTAGGGTATTTCCAAGAATCCTTGCGAATCATTCCGTAAAACATTAGACACATGGTGTTAAACTCCGACAAATGATTATTTTCTTTTATTTTTATTTAAATCTATCTATTTTATTTATTTATAAATTTTTAATCATTT
>JAJRCP010000034.1 GCA_028678885.1 Methanomicrobiales archaeon | reverse complement strand
CGATTGAAATCCCTTTTGCCATATAATTTGATTCACTTTTTCTGGTATCATAGGCATTCTGATACTATCCGATACACTTTTGATTCCATAAGGAGATCCCAGAATTAGTCCGATAAAAGATGATCTGTTTCCCGAACCATCATCCCGCCGTGAACCTCTCCTCTGAAGATGGAATAGCGTTCAGGAGCGCACATCCATAGATGCATAAGCATCGAATTACGAAAGTCTATACGAATAGGTATTGCGAACAAATCCACAGGCTTTACTCACAGGGTGCATCGGTTACGAACATGTGTATGCGCCGCAGATTTGAATCGATCAGGCGTTCATGACAGGAAAAAGAAAGAACATTCTCATCACGGGGGTCCCTGGCATTGGAAAAACAACCCTGATAAAAGGAATAGCTGAACACCTCTCCAATTTCCATCCCGTCGGGTTCTATACCCAAGAGCTCCGCGAAACAAGAACCAGAGTGGGTTTTCAGCTCATCGGACTGGATGGTCGAGGAGGGATCCTGGCACACATTAACAGGGGTGGCCCCGTTCGAGTGGGGAAGTACGGGGTTGACGTGGAGGGATTCGAATCCTTCCTCTCCCACCTTTCTCTCTTTGAGCCAATAACACACCTGGTGATCATCGATGAGATAGGGAGGATGGAATGTTATTCGCCACGGTTCCGAGAACTGGTGCAGAGCATCATGGACTCTAACCAGATCCTGATCGCTACTATTGCTCTGCGGGGAGATTCCTTCATCGAATTTCTGAAACATCGCGAGGATGTTCGGCTGGAGGTGCTCACCAGGGAGAACCGGGATTCTCTGGGCCCGATCTTGGAAGATACACTCCGGGTTCTAGCAGATGAGAGGTGAATAGATGAAGATCTCCTTCAGTTTCCTGGTTATTTTTATCAAGTACCCGGTGTTCAATGAAGTTATCTAGATCGCCTCCTTTACGATTAAAAAAAACAATCCCTGCCTCTAACGCATTTTTGGATTGTGACAGGTGTCACATTTCCTGTTCAATCTTCTCGTTCTCGATTATAATTCACTAATTATAATGAACGATTAATCCTACATCTCGTGAGTCATTCATACCGAGTGTATCGCTTCGCCTGAGGAGAAGGGATATAAATGATGAAGAAGTTCACTCTGCCTCAACCTTTTTTATAATCGTTGATCTCAATACCTTGACTCAATCAGTCCAGGAAGCTTCTCGGATCTATCCGATATACGCCCTCGGATATTCCGACTTCTCAGTGAAGATGTGTAGATAGAACTAAAAGCAAATTTCGTTTAGATTGGAAAATGAGAAGTATGTTCATGTTCCAATTCCCTAACGGATCCATTTTCATGTTTCATCTCCTTCTATCATCTCGAATATACTATCCCGTGTAAAATCATTTATATAACTGATGAAAACATGCGAAATACATCATGAGACGTATAATTTATACGTATCGTATAGGTACTCTAGCCTATGTTGAGGATCATTTTCCCGCAGCCATAGCACTGGAAGGCTCTGGTGTGCATAGCCATCACCTTGTTCTGTTTATCTATCTCATTCGATGCTTGAATCTTGACACAGATAAGGGAATATTTTAACTGTCCTCTATTGATTATGGAATCCAAGTATTACTGATACGTTCATAACAATCGAAATGGGCTCGGTTGTGTAACTCTCTGATATCTTCCTAATGTGTTTGCATGAACAATTTTTGATGATTGTTTATGTTTCCTTCTTTTCAGTTTTGTTTTGATAAAAATTTGGGGACTGTGAAACAAAATGTAATTTAGATCTATATGATCGATGATGCAACATTACAGATTACTTATATTGCAATTCCTTTTTAGTACTTTCGCATCGTAGGGCTGTCATATTCTCCAGTTCTTATAACTGTCACCCGATATTTCCGCCCGGGCCCGGTGAAGAGATGAACCCACATCACGGCATCTGCGAGGATCTCAAGAGCCCGGTCTGCTCTTGTTCTATCGGACTGAGGGGGTGCCAGCAGCTGGAGGCGGAAGGTGTGGCCATCAGGATACTCAAATTTCCACGAGAAGGTCGCGTAGGTCCCACATCCGAGGAAGAAGAGGTAGGGGGCCATGGGAGTGATGGTATTCGCGAAGACGATCCGATCCCGTCCGTTGATGGAGTGGCGAGGTTCCGAGGTATCGCCATTGGTGATGAGGTCGGTGTACTGATGGTCGGCCTGGATGGCGGTGGTATAGGTGCATTTTGTGGTCATGTCATCGATACAGGGGACCAGCCGCTGGAATCCCCACTGCTGGCACTGGGTGATAAGCTGATGAGGTGCTCCGGGTTGGAGTAACATCATAGTACAGGCCTTCTAAGATGGTGCGGGAGGGATAACAGGTGATATCGGTATGAAGGGTGAACCGGGTGTGAGGAGGGATCGCGGGCTGGAAAATGATTTGAAGAAGATTCTGCTCTTTCTTGTATGCATAAGTAAGAGTTCGACCGTTTATACCTACAGAATGAATTTCCAGGTTCTTTGCATTTATGGCAAGGGTGGTTAGAGAGGCATCCAAGGATTCTGCAGTGAGGTCAGAAAAGACACGGGCATGATCATCATAGACATCAAAACAGAGATCCATGTGAAGGACTTTCATGGGAAGGGCCCCAAAATCCTCAGGATAATAACGGAACAAGCGTTTTTTCATGAGTATTTACCATCCGGATCCCGCCTCGATAATAAACCTTTCAGTGCCCCTGCTAGCCTACAATCAACAGCTTTCCTTCTCACGGTTTGAGACGAGATAAGGAAATGAATGTTAAGGGAGACCATATTATCCCGAGAGGAGATAGATGGGAAAATGCAATCCATCGTCCACGTTCCGTTCCTTAGTTAGAGAACAAGGTCAACCATTAAATCTCCTCATGATACACTCTATACAGTTTCCAGCATACTGGATGGTTTTGTGGAATGCGGGTGATGGCACATGGCAGGAAAAACGGCAAATATTCGGACTCCCATCGTGGCAGTGCTCGGGCATGTGGACCATGGAAAGACGCTCCTTCTGGATAAGATTCGTGGATCCCAGGTAGTGAAGACCGAAGCGGGAGGAATCACCCAGCACATCGGTGCCACCCTTGTTCCTATTGATGTAATAACGAGAATGAGCTCATCACTTGGACAGCTGGAGGTCAATGTACCCGGTCTGCTGTTCATCGATACACCGGGACACCATGCCTTCACCACCCTGCGCGCCCGGGGGGGTGCCCTCGCGGATATGGCAATCCTCGTGGTGGATATCACGGAGGGATTCCAGCCGCAGACGATTGAGGCACTCCAGATACTTCGCAATTATAAAACCCCGTTCGTGGTGGCAGCAAACAAGATCGACCGTATCCCTGGGTGGAGGGTGAACCGGGACGAGACCTTCCAGCGATCCTTCGCTGCGCAGGGTTCAAGAGCACAGGAACTCCTGGAGACCCGCACCTACGAACTGGTCGGGAAGCTCTCAGATATGGGATTCAATTCCGAGCGGTATGACCGGATACGGGATTTCCAGCGGACCATCGCAATTGTCCCGGTGAGTGCACTCACTGGTGAAGGAATTCCGGATCTATTGATGGTGATGATCGGACTTGCCCAGCGGTTCATGACCCAGAACCTTCGGTTCTCAGAGGACAATCTAGCACGGGGGACGGTGCTTGAAGTAAAAGAGGAACGCGGGCTTGGTCCGACCATCGATGTCATTCTTTACGACGGAACTTTATCGGTGGGAGACGAGATCGCAATAGGTGGGCAGAACGGTGTGGTTGTAACCAAAATCCGATCCCTGCTGAAACCCCGCGCCCTGCACGAGATCCGGGTAGAGGAGAAGTTCGAACGGGTAAAAAAAATAGTCGCTGCAGCAGGGGTGAAGGTCTCTGCTCCAACCCTGGAGAGCGTGGTTGCGGGATCGCCTCTGATTGCCATCAAAGGTGACAAAGAAGCCGCGATCCGGGCAGTTGAGAAGGAGATGGAAGAGATCCAGGTGAAGATCTCTGATGAGGGGATCACCATCAAGGCCGATACCATCGGGGCTCTGGAAGCCCTATCTAAGGAGCTAGAGAACCACGGGATCGGCGTGATTAAAGCGAGTGTGGGATCGGTAAGTCGTCATGACATGATCGAGGTGCAGACGATCGGTGATCCTCTGAAAAGTGTGCTCCTATGCTTCAACACCTCCCTCCTTCCTGATGCAGAGGAGCTCCTGAAGGATCAGGTATTCTCCCGAGTGAAGGTATTCTCATCCGGGATAATCTATGAGTTGATCGATGATTATCTCAAATGGCGGGAGGAGGAGAGAAGGGAGATGGAGGAGCGGAAGTTTGAACAGATCATCATGCCTGCAAAGATATCTCTCCTTCCGAACTGCGTCTTCCGGCAGAGCAATCCTGCGGTGGTGGGTGTGCGGGTTCTCGGCGGAAAGCTTCGCCCGGATGTTTACCTCATCGATCGGACTGGCAGACGGGTAGGACACCTGAAGACTATGCAGGAGAGAGGAGAGTACATTCATGAGTCTATCGCCGGTGCAGAGATCGCAATTTCTATCGAGGGAGCAACCGTGGGAAGACAGATCGATGTAGGAGACGAGCTCCTGGTAGATGTCCCGGAACGGCACGTGAAGGTACTCGAGCATGAGATGCTCCCTCACCTCTCATCCGACACTCAGATGGTGCTCGATGAATTCGCCGTGCTGAAGAGAAGATCGGACCCGTTCTGGGGAAAGTAACACCCTCTACACGTCTCTCTGTTTCCGATATCCATCGATACCCTAGT
>JAJRCP010000033.1 GCA_028678885.1 Methanomicrobiales archaeon | reverse complement strand
TCGGGGATAAATGGCGCAGAAGAGACTTCTCGAAACTAGGGACAAGCGTCTGGGACACCATCAATAAGGAGACATCCCGGTGCATCAAGTGCTATTCCTGCATCATAAACTGCCCAGTCTGTTTCATCGGACCTGATGAATTTAAGAAAGGATCACTCATGGTGAAAGAAGGAGAGGTTCCACCCAATCCCATGTTCCATCTCCGTCGGTTCGCACATATTTCCGACACTTGCGTGAATTGCGGTCAGTGTGAAGAGCTGTGCCCGATGGATATCCCGCTCGCTCTCTTCTCCCACGCAATCAGAGTCGAAGGAGATAGTGCGTATGTGCCGAAACTGGGAGCTTCTTCGTATAAAAATTAAGGAGCAAAAGGAAGGTGAAAACAATGGATATTGAAGCATACCGGAAGATACTCTCGCTTGCCATCAACAGAGAGATAGAATCCTACACTTTTTATCGTGGAGTCGCGGATAAGGTCAAGGATCCAAACATGAAAAAACTCTTTGCCGAACTAGCGGGAGAAGAGACAAAGCACCGGGAAACATTGACCGGTTTTCTTGCCCAACCCCCAAAATCCTTAAAATTTGATGCAGCTAGGGATTACAAGGTTGTTGATAGCCTGAAGACTCCAGACCTCTCTCCAAACCTCAAACCGATTGAAGGACTCGTCATCGCGATCAGAAAAGAGCTTGAAGCGATGCAGATGTATACCCAGCTCGCGAACCGGAGTACGGATGCAGATCAGAAGAAGATATTCTCAGAACTTGCATCCATGGAGCGCGGTCACAAAGCCCGTCTGGAGGATATCTATACTAACATGGCTTTCCCGGAAGCATGGTAGAATCCAGTCCCCCGTTTCATCTTTTTCTCTTCTGATGATTTCGATGCTGAACCGATCCTAATGTGGATGCGGATGTGCAATCAGATACCGATATATGTCTCGTAGATATTCAAAAAAGAAGATTATATTCACGTTTAGAATTTATTGACACGCGACCCATTTGTTTGGTGACGCGATGATCGGATACATATCAGATCTATTCTCCATTCGGTGATACCCTTTTCCACGGAGTAGGAATTTGGAAAAGGGGGAGGTAATGGGTTTATTCCCCTAGTGCAAGTTTTACTGCTATATCCTCGGCGGACTGAGATTCTTTTTCACGACCCAATTTCTTCAAGGTGAGTCCCTTGTCGAACCAGGTGTCAGCATTATTTGGATCCAGCTTGAGGGCAGTATTATAGCTACGAACGGCTTCCTCGTATTGACCCAGACAATCGAGGCAATTTCCTTTAATACACCATGCCTTAGCATGGTTTGGATTCGTGGTTAGCACCTGTTCAAGATAATCGAGAGCTTTCTTATGCTCTCCTTCATTCGCCGCTTCCGCAGCTACCCGAAATAAATATTCACTATCACTAATTGGCTCAATCATGGATCTTCCCCCTTGTCTGCCAGAGTAATCCCCCTGGCTAAAAATTCTGTCATGAGTGTCTGATAATAAGAATTTGTCATCCAGCTGTGTATAACAACCATGCATGGCAATCGATGAATCACCATTGCATGGCATAGGGGTTACAACAAATGAGGTCTTATCAATTCCAGAAACGGATTTCACCGAATTCCGTTTTAAAAAAAATTATATAAATTCCAATATATCTGCTATTATCGGTAAGAAGGGAACCATCATTAAGATCTGGCCTAGTAATTTGGTTTTATGGTCACCCAGTATATTATTTATTTTATCCTTAGAATAATCCGCTGGTGCTTCCATAGTCTGGGGCAGATTATAACCCTGATCATGGATAATAAATCCCAGTATATTTTCATCCTGCCTAATCAGAGAAGCGGTTAAGGGGGCAACAATTTTATGTTCATTCATGTAGAAGGAACATTCGAGTGATATAGGTTCGCTGCTCTGGGTGAAGAGAAGTTGGAGGAGGGATTGGCTCGAGACGGTATCGATCTTATCGAAGATGTTGGAATTAATTAACTCTTTCCGGTCCTCCCCACCTACCAGAGATACCATTGAATCGCTCGCATACCGGATGAATCCCTTATAATCGACGATGAGAATTCTACGATCGCAACTATCAAGACCTTTTTCTAGTAATATCCGGGTCTTGAGGGGTTCCTGCTGGTTCTCCAATTCGCTAACCAATTTTTCATTTTCATTGATCAAGATCTTGATCTTCTCTTCCGTCTCTGATGCAATTGTCTTCCTTGTTTTTTCCAGCGACTGTTCAGCTCGCTTCCAATCGGAGATATCCTTCATTGTTTCGATACCCCCGATAAAATTCCCTTTTTGATCATACAACGGAGAGGCTTTTACCCAGATGTAGGCTTTCTTTATCGGTAGATAGAATTCTGCAGAAATAGAATCGTTTGTTCTTTTCACTTCAGAATATAGTGAAGGGAGATTTTCTTCTGGCTTATTGAGATAATCAATTAGCAAGGGATGATATGTACCGAATAGAGATTTTATACGGTTCATCGCATATTCTCC
>JAJRCP010000032.1 GCA_028678885.1 Methanomicrobiales archaeon | reverse complement strand
CCAGCGGATGATCGTTTTCAGAATGTCTGGGTCCTGCAGAACCGAGAGCAGCCTGTCTATTTCAGAGGATGAGAGGCTGCGCCGGATCTCAAAAAGGCGAAAACCGAGTGCTAAATCCCAGCCAAAATCGGACTTCCAACGTCGTTCGTACATTGCAAGAGATCGATCATCATATGTCTCCCGCTCAAAACATCTGGCTGCCACCTCCGCGGCATGGCGAGCAGAGCGTACACCGGTATACACCCCACCTCCGGAGGTGGGTTTCGCAAACCCCGCGGCATCCCCGACAACCATCGTCCTCATGCCATAGGTACGGGATAATACACCGAGGGGCAAGGCGCCACTGACAAAGTGCGTCCGGGCTCCTGGAAATTTCTTCATAAATCGGAAAAACTTGCTCTTCACATCGAATTCCCCACAGAGTCCAATACGTGCATGGTTTCGACCGAGAGGGATAACCCAGCCAAAGAAATCAGAAGAGGCATGCGGATGAACTTCCACATATGCCGGATCCATCTCATACCTTACATCTGCTTGGAGGCCGGTTAGAATAACAGGGAAGCGGGGAAATCCCTGCATCCGAGCGATCCCGCTCCTCACCCCATCAGCAGCAATGACCAGGCGCGACTCAATTTCCTCTCTTCCCCGGATTCCGGAGGTTACTAATTTCGTTCCCATAATTGCACGGACGGCAGTTTTTATCCGGATCTCACCACCGGCGTCCAGAATGGCATTGGCCATCTCGCGGTCGAGAATTCCCCTGTCTACGACAAAGGCTTTTGTCTTATCAGTATTGAGGGTATACGCCTCTCCCATGGCATTTATGAATCGGGCACCCCGTACTTCATGGAGAATACTACGCCGCGAAACCCGACATTCCTCCCATGCGGCAATGCTGAGTAAACCGGCGCACTGGATCGGGTATCCGATAGTGCCATGCTCCTCAATACACAAGGTGGTGAGGCCTTTTTCTGCACAAGCTCGTGCAGCAGCAGATCCCGCAGGTCCTGCTCCTACCACCACCACATCGTACATCTATTAGTGATCCTCCCGCAGATCATAAAGAAATGACAGATGATCGAGTGTTTGCCTGGAAGCAGTGTTTAGTCGTCCGTACCGATGTGAAGATGAGCTGCGGGAAGATGTGCGCCCAGGTAGCTCACGCCGCAGTCTCCGCGTTCCAGAGAGCAGGAGAGGAAGCACAGGAGAGCTGGCTATCCGAAGGGCAAAAAAAAGTAGTCCTGAAAGCCAGAGATGAAAGGACCCTTCACGAGGTAAGGATGCTCGCCGATGCACGGGGAATTCCAGCTGCTCTCATTGAAGATGCCGGCATGACAGAGCTCCCTCCAGGGACCATAACAGCACTCGGGCTGGGACCAGCACGCACCGAGGAACTGGACCGAATCACCAGCAGTTACCCGTTATTATGATCGAAAGCCCCCATCCTCTGGAGCGACAGCTCGGGATGGAGCTCTATATGACAGATACTCCGGGTATGGGCGGAGTGCTCCGAAAATGTCCGGAAGATTTTCTTGTCGAAGAACTCTCTGCCCCTGTCGATAATGACGGTCCATATCTCGTCTGCCGGCTCACAAAGAAGAACTGGGAATTGCAGCGGCTGGTAAAGGAGATTGCACGATCACTTGGTATTAGTCATCGCCGCATTTCCTGGGCTGGGACAAAGGACAAGCGTGCAGTTACCACCCAGTTGATCGCAATCTATAATATCGAACCGGAACAGATAAGGCGCATCAATCTGCGGGATGTCAGCCTGGAGGTAGTAGGAAGGTCGACCACTCCCCTTTCGCTTGGGATGCTACAGGGAAACCTCTTCTCTATCTGGATACGCGATTGTTACCAGGAGGAATTGGAGGCACAGGTAGAAACCTGTGTACATACATCTCATGCCGGCATCCTCAATTATTACGGGATACAGAGATTCGGGGCCCGTCGGCCGGTTACCCATCAGGTCGGAGAGAGAATCCTCAAGGGGGATTATGAAGGTGCCATTCTCACTTATGTAGGCCGGGCATTCCCCGATGAACCTGAAGAGACGCGGTTCGCCCGCCAGGAGTTCTGGGATACACGGGATCCCAAGGCTGCACTGCGGAATTTCCCGTTGTACCTGTCTTATGAGCGAGCTCTACTTCATCATCTCGCCGTTGCACCGAACGAATATCGGGAAGCGCTCCGGACCCTCCCCCCAAAGCTTCTCTCCATGTTCGTCAGCGCCTTTCAGTCATTTCTCTTCAATTCTGCCCTCAGCGCCCGCTGTAGGGAAGAGCAATCACTCCAGCAGCCGCTGGAAGGAGATTTGCTTGTTTTTTCCGATACGAAAACAGACCGGGTGACCTCTCCTTTTCTTCCGGCAGCCCGTATCCAGATGGATCGGGGGCGTGCACAGCTTGCGCTGTTCATCCCAGGGTCACGACAAGTAGATTGGAGAAGTGCCTCTCACCGGGTGCAGGAGATCCTTTTGGAACGTGAGGTCACTCCTGCTCATTTTACGGCCGCTCAGGATTTCGTGGGTACAGCGTTTCAGGGATTCCACCGACCAATCCGCCTGACAACCGATATCATTTCTCAGACAGAAGGGACAAATGTACATCTCCGGTTCATCCTCCTGCCCGGGCAGTATGCAACCACAGTGTGTAGGGAGTGTATGAAAACCGATCCACTTTCCCTAGTCTAACGTTCAGCTGCAAGCTTGCGGGCGCCCGCAACGGCTGTCTGGAGGTTTCCCATTTCATCCACCAGTCCCACCGACATCGCCTCTTCCCCTCGTATCAGGCGCCCGTCTTCGAGAATGGAGCGGGAGATGTTTCTCTGAACAGTGACATCAGTGATAAACCGCTCAAAACTACGGTTTACCAGCTCTCTTGCATAGGATTCCTCGTCTGAGGAAAGGGAACGATATGGGTACGTCATATCCTTGCTCTCCCCGGATTTTATGATGGTGACCGAGTATCCTTCTTTCTGCATCCAGGCACTAATGTCATAGAAGATCCAGATAGTTCCGATCCCCCCTGTGATGGAATCGGGATTTGCGTAGATGCGGTCCGCATAGGCACAGACGTAGTATGCAGCCGATGTCGCCATATCGCCTATGGAGACCACAACAGGCTTTTTGGACCTCGCGTACTCCAGATCCTGGATGATCTCCTGGGCAGCAGCAGGTGTGCCTCCGGGACTATTCACCCTGAGCACAATTGCATCAACCAATCCGTCATCTGCTGCATTGATGAGCTCCCTTCCAATTTGCGCACTTCCGCTCACCCCGGCATCAGAGACATCGCCCGTGTACAGTTCCCCGCTGATAGGAATAATGACAATACTTCGTTCACGGGAATAGAAGCTGAATACCCCAATGGATCCGATGATGATCACAATAATGAGGAAACCGGCGATGAGGGGATACAATCCCCTACGGCGTCTTTTTCTTTCGATCAGCTGAATATGGTCTTCCTGGAATCCCATCACATATCACCTTGGTAGAGTACCTCATACTCAGTAACAAGATTGCTTCCACAGAGATAGAAACGGTTAAGCCGGAGACGTATCATCTCCTCTTCGAGCTCGATGTGCATCCCCCCGACAAGAGATGGAGTGTCTGCCCCTCCTACGATGAAAGGAAGATGGATCAGCCGTATCTCATCGACAAGACGATCGCGAAGCATATGCCAATTGAGGGTTGGACCACCTTCGATCATCAAT
>JAJRCP010000031.1 GCA_028678885.1 Methanomicrobiales archaeon | reverse complement strand
TTTTTCCTGCACCGTTCAATTACGGCGAGGTTAGCGATATGTCCATAGAACCCCCCCTCCACAGGCTGAGGCGATCCGATTAGGAAACCCACGATCTCACCCCGGTATTCCGCGACAAAGCAGGTGGTGGGAAACCAGTCAATGGATTGAGAGATCGTATCTGGATCCCATGGTTCGATGAAGGAGGTTCTTTCTATCGCAAGGATTCCCGGTACATCCGTTAATCGCGCACGGCGGATGACCGGCGCCGGCTGGGCTGATACTTTTTGCGGAATGGCACTCATAGGGCGTGTACTAATATAGTCTCATCGACCATCTATAAGAAGACGATATCGGGCATTCTGATGGTAGCGATACACCCTTTTGCCGCTATTCGGCCGGATCCTGCGATTGCCCAGTCTCTTGCAGCTGTCCCGTATGATGTGGTGACAACGAAAGAGGCTCGCATCTGCATCGAAAAGAATCCTCTGAGCTTTCTCCGTATCAGCAGGGCTGATGTAGAACTCCCCGGACTATCCCCTCATGATCCTCGCGTCTATGATCATGCACGTTTAACCTTCGAAGATCTCCTTAGCAACCGGCTCCTGTTACAAGATGACACACCTTCACTCTATGTATATCGCGTTCAGTCACCTGAGAGAACATTTACTGGATTAGTTGGGTGTGTGGAAGCAGAAGACTACTTGTCCGGCCTGATCCATCGGCATGAACTGACTCAGTACGAAAAAGAGGAGGATCGTACCCGCCATATCGATATGGTAAACGCCCAGACCGGCCTCGTATTTCTGGTATACAGGGATCTACCGAATCTCTCAGCCTCTCTCGAATCCCTGATCGATACCGATCAAACCCCAGATTGCGAGGTGAAGAGCAGAAATGAGACGCGGCATCAGGTGTACCGCATCCGAGATCTACAGAGAATTCGCGAAATACAAGCCCGGTTCGGGGAGGTGAATGCTCTCTATATAGCCGATGGACACCATCGTGCGGCAGCAGCGGTAAATGTGGCACTGCGACGACAGAGTAAAGGGACTGCCTCTCCCCAGGCAAGGAGATTCATGGCCGTGCTCTTTGCCCACCATCAAGTGATGATTCATGGATACAGCCGCCTAATTACCGACCTCTGTGATCTAAGCGTTCCTGCCTTTCTCGAGCAGATCAGAAGAGAATTCAAGCTGTACCCCCACAGTGGCGATTTCCCTTCATCAGAGGGATGTACAGGGAACCAGTCTATCTGCATGTATCTTTCAGGTCAGTGGTACGAGCTTATTCCTCGCAAGCGTGAACGGTCTTCTGTGGCGGCCCTTGACGTGATGGTCCTTCAGGAACAGATCCTCCGATCGATTCTCGGTATCTCCGATCCGCGGAGAGATCCCCGCCTCCAGTATCATGGGGGTGTTCATTCGTTTCATGATCTTGAACAGATGGTGGACTCAGGTACATTTGCAGTCGCTTTCGCAATGCGGCCGGTGAGCATCGAGATGGTAATGACCATTGCTGATGAAAAGGGGATCATGCCCCCAAAATCCACTTGGTTTGAGCCAAAGCTATTGAGCGGACTCTTAGTCCACACTCTTGATTAAAACATCATCCTTATACGGTCTAGTGATGACGCAGTTCTATGATCAGCATCGCACTTCCGAAGGGGAGTCTTGAAGCACAGACCCTTCAGCTCTTCAAGGAAGCGGATCTTGAAGTCAGAAGAACAGACCGAGACTATAACCCACGAATCTCAGACGATCGATTCGGCAAGGTAAAGATCCTCCGCCCACAGGAAATTCCCACCTACGTAGAAAAAGGATATTTTGACCTTGGAATTTCGGGACTCGATTGGGTGCGGGAGACACAGGCTGACGTGGTTGAGCTTGCTAACCTTTCCTACAGCAAAACGGGTGAGGGAAATGTTCGAATTGTCATCGCTGTCTCTCAGGATGAATCTATATCAAGTGTTCAGGAGATCCGCGCTGGAAGCCGGGTAACCACAGAATATCCTACACTCACGAAGAAATATTTTAACGAGATTGGGATCCCGGTACAGCTCTTCCACTCCTTCGGAGCATCAGAAGCGAAAGTTCCGGATCTAATGGATGTTGTAGTTGATCTTACAGAGACCGGAACCACACTGCGCAGAAACGGTCTTAAAATTATCGGTCAGATCATGGAATCGTACACTGTCCTGATCGCCCACCATGCAGCTTGGGAAAATCCAGAGAAACGAAAGATCATACAAGAAATCGTGACCCTTCTTGTAGGCGTGATCGAGGGTCGCCAGCAGGTACTCCTCACCATGAACGTTCCCACATCTGAATTCGAAGCCGTGATCGCTCTTCTTCCGGCCATGAAGAAGCCGACGGTGAGCCGGCTGCACGGTATTGAGTACTATAGCATCCAGACTGTGGTGATGAAGGGGGTCGTCAATAAGCTTATCCCACAATTGAAGGGTGCTGGTGCCGAGGATATATTAGAAATACCAATCTCAAAGATTGTGCGATAGGATCCTTCTCCAATAATTGTAATCCCGACTGAGAAAGAAAAATCCAGTTTCAAGGATGGAAATTCCCACCTCTTCCGGGCATGGAATCATCCTGCATCGATATGAATTAATGAAGATGGTACCGTGACCAGTATCGAACAAATATAAATTTTCGCAGAACTTGAAAATGAGATAATTGTAGATTTTTCCCCTCATTCTACTTTACAAATATTTATATCTTTACAAAATTATAATGATGAATAGTGGGGTGATTCTGATAAAATCTGCGTTCTGGATGGTCCTTGCTGCATTTCTCTGTTGCTGTGCATGCGCTTGCTTGACCGCAGGTCCATCAGAGAACCAAACATCCGGTGGTCCGAGTGTCATCGATAAAACTCCTCGGGATGAGCCTGCAAATGTCACGTTCGAGAATGCATGGCAGAAGCTATCCTATTACGAATCTACCGGAGCACTTAACCTGACCGGTGTCACCATCCATCAGATTTATGGGACCGGTGTTGATGCACGTGGAAATGCGAGCAGCTGGATTGTCGGAGTGCAGCAGGGAAATACCAGTTCACTGCTTGTTTATGATCGGGAGAGCTGGCGACAGGTCTCCTGGGGAGAATCCTTCACATCCCCATATATCACCTTCGACCAGATTCTTTTACCAACAGAAATTTATGACACCAACAGTCAAACTATCGAGAATACGATGAACGCAAACGGAGTAAAAGATAGCGACATCGATCTTTCCGATGGCGTATATACCATCTCAATTCGTTCTTCAAATGGCTTATCCCAACTGAGATATAACGCTACTACGGGGGAGTTACTATCATAGATCGTTTAGATGAAGAAGGCCAGCTCTCGATTGATCTACTGGCCGGTTTCACTATCTTCATGCTGGGACTTATCATGGTGGCAGGGATGGTGCCCGGCCTCCTCATCGGTCTGCAGAGAACGACCGCAATAGACTATGATGCGGTGGCGTACCGGACAGGAGCGATCTTAGCCGAGGATCCGGGCTGGCCGGTTTTTCCCGCCTGGGAACTATCTAACAATGCCGACGGTGTGGACCGAATCGGGCTTGCGGTGGCGAAGGAATCACCGAATATTCTATCTTCAGCGAAGATTGCGAAGTTTTCCGATTCCACCCTTTTCACTAATTCTGAAGAATATCGAAAAAGAATCATTTTTGGGGATTATCCATATCGATTTAATATAATGTTAAAAAATGAGACTGGCGATATATTTCCGCCAATTGGCGATCCTATTCCAGGTTTAGGAAGTTATGGGTATATACAGAGAGTTGTAAAGATCAAACAGGAATCAAATGCAACAATCGATTTCTTCGACCCTGATCACAATGCAAGTACATTTGATGAATATGAAATAACTGATGTAAACGAAACCCCTCAGAATTTTACAATAAGGCTCAATGTGAGTGAATTGGTGGATAAGAGCATCAATCCAGCCTATCAGTTTAATCCA
>JAJRCP010000030.1 GCA_028678885.1 Methanomicrobiales archaeon | reverse complement strand
TAAGATCCATCCCTATCAGCGCCTCCTCGATGAGATGAGGCAGAATCTTCTGCAGATGGGATTCACCGAGATCTACGGGGATATCGTCCAGAGCTCCTACTGGAACTTCGATGCCCTCTTCCAGCCCCAGGATCATCCTGCACGGGAGATGCAGGACACCTTCTACCTAGATATTATGGAGGCGCTCCCCAGAAGTTGGGAGGCCGTGCGGGATACTCATGAACGGGGAGGAACGACCTCCTCCACTGGCTGGGGAGGTTTCTGGGACCAGGAAAAGGCCCGGCGGTGTGTGCTCCGCACCCATACCACCAGCCTCACCATCCAGCATCTGACCCGTCACCCGGATCCACCGGTGAAGGCCTTCTGCATCGGGCGTGTATACCGGAGAGAGGCGATTGATCCCACGCATCTCCCGGAGTTCGAGCAGCTGGAAGGAATTGTGATGGATACGGGTGTGAACTTCCGCCACCTGCTCGGGATCCTCCGCGAGTTCTACCTGCGGATGGGATTCGAGAACGTCCGGTTCCGGCCTGGGTATTTCCCTTATACAGAACCGAGTGTGGAGCCGGAGGTCTGGGTGGATGGTCTGGGATGGGTGGAGCTTGGGGGCGCCGGAGTCTTCCGGCAAGAAGTAACCGCTCCCTGCGGCATCTCGCATCCGGTGCTTGCCTGGGGGCTGGGTGTCTCCCGGGTAGCGATGCTGAAGATGGGTCTGAAGGATCTACGCCAGCTCTACCGGAGTGACGTGGACTGGGTAAGGGATACCCCCTTACTCCCTAAGAAAGGAAGTGGCTAGATGCCGGTGATCACCCTTCCCTATCGCTACCTGGAGAAACTCACCGGTGCCGATCGGGATACCATCCTCTCCCGAATCCCACTGTTCGGTGCGGATATCGAGCGTCTGGAGGAAGATCATGCGGACATCGAGTTCTTCGCGAACCGGCCGGACCTCTTTTCGACGGAGGGAGTGGCCCGGGCGATGCGGGGGTTCCTAGGAGTCGAGACAGGTCTTCCTCGCTATACCGTTAACCCATCCGGGATCTCCTTTTCCGTAGATCCTGGGTTATCCGCCATCCGTCCGTTTCTCGGCTCTGCGGTAATCCGGAATGTCTCCCTGGATGAGGAATCGATTGTCAGCTTGATGGGTCTGCAGGAGGCACTCCATTGGGCGGTGGGGAGGGGGCGGGGCAAAGTGGCCATCGGGGTGCACGATTTGGACGCGGTAACCCCACCCTTCCGGTACCTCGCCGCAGATCCCTCCCGAGCGTTTGTTCCCCTGGACTTTGATCGGGAACTGACCATGGAGGAGATCCTGGAAGAGCACCCCAAGGGGAGGGACTATGCGCACCTGGTGAGGCCGTTTTCCCGGTTTCCCCTGATTGTCGATGCAAATGACGAGGTCCTCTCCTTCCCCCCCATCATCAACGGGGAGCTCACCCGGGTGACGGCATCCACCAAGAATATTCTGCTCGACACGACCGGCACCGACCACAAGGCAGTGATGACCGCGGTGAACATTCTCTGCACCGCCTTTGCCGAGAGCGGTGCCACCCTCGAGAGCGTGACTATCGGGGGGCGTGAAGTACCTACCCTTGCGCCCACCCAGCGGAAGGTACGAGTGCAGGAGGGGAACTCACTCCTTGGTCTGTCCCTATCAGGTGAAGAGATGGCAACACATCTCCGATCCATGCGTTACGGTGCCCGTCACCGGGGAGAGTATATCGAGGTTCAGGTTCCTCCCTATCGGGCGGACATCATGCACGACTGGGATGTATTCGAGGATGTCGGGATCGCCTACGGGTATGAACGGATCGTCCCGGCGCTACCACCCACTCCCACTATCGGGGAGGAGCACCCAGTGCAGCGGCTGGAGGGTCTCGTCAGGACAGTCATGGTGGGACTGGGCTATGTGGAGATGATTCCCTTCACCCTCACCAGTAAGCGGGTGCTTTTCGAAAGGATGTGCCGGGAGGAGGATCCGGGCACACTGCCGGTGATGCATCCCATCAGCGAGGAGCATACCGTCGTGCGATCGGCCATCCTCCCGCTCCTTCTGGAGATGCTCTTCGTGAACGTGCACCGCCCGCTTCCCCAGCGGTTGTTTGCGGTGGGAGATGTGGTGGAGAACACTCGCACGCACCAAAACGTGGCCGGAGTCTCCATGTATCCAGAGGCGAATTTCAGTGAGGCCTATGCGAGTGTGGATGCCCTCTGCCGAGATCTGGGATTGTCTATCCTGGTGGTGGAATCAGAGGATCCGGCGTTTCTTCCCGGCCGGAGAGGAGACATCCTCGTGGGAGGAAAAAAGGTGGGTGTATTCGGAGAGATCCACCCGGGCGTGCTGAATGCCTTTGAATTGGAGCATCCGGTGGCAGGATTCGAACTAGATCTCAGAGCCGTACCGGGATTCCCCGGCCCGCAAGATACTGCTTCACCTGGTTTATGGTAAATTCCCCGTAGTGGAAGACGCTTGCGGCAAGACAGGCGTCTGCCCTTCCCTCCACAAATCCCTCGTAGAAGTGCTCGAGTGTTCCCACGCCCCCTGAAGCGATTACTGGGATCCCCACCGTATCTGCCACGGCTCTCGTGATGGGGATGTCAAACCCGTTTTTCGTCCCGTCAGTCTCCATGCTGGTGAGCAGGATCTCCCCGGCCCCACGTTTTTCTGCTTCGGCGACCCAGTGGATTGCATCGATTCCTGTGGGGGTGCTTCCGCCATAGGTGACCACCTCATACCAGCACTCCTGTCCATCAGGAAGCGGGATTGGGGTTTTTTCTGGTCCCTTCCCGTATCTGCGGCGCACGTCCACCGCCACCACCACACACTGGGTGCCGAACCGGTCTGCGGCCCGGCTGATCAGGGTGGGATCTTTCACGGCACTGGTATTGATACTCACCTTATCCGCACCTGCACGAAGGATCTGCTGGATATCCTCGAGGTTCCGAATTCCGCCACCCACTGTGAGGGGAAGAAAGAGCTGGTCGGCAGCCCGCTGGATCAGGTCGATGATGATCCCCCGTTCTTCCTTTGAGGCAGTGATGTCCAGGAACACCACCTCATCGGCACCCTGTTCATTGTACCGCTGGGCAAGCGCCACGGGATCTCCTGCGTCCCGCAGCTCTACGAAATGAGTCCCTTTCACTACTCTGCCACTCTTCAGATCCAGGCAGGGAATGATTCGCCGTGTCAGTACCATACAATATACTACGTGTACGGTCCACTATGATGATTGCGGAAACCCGGGATAGTATTCGTTCCGTCAGATCCTTGGCATATGTATACAATTTATGATGCTCGTTTCCCATCGGACGGGCGTATTCGATCTCTTCCCGATCCGACCCAGGCAAGGATAAGTATTTCCGGAGGTATGCATCTTTTCGGGGCACATTTCATGTGATGATTTATGCTGGGAGAGAGAAGATCGTAGGCACGAAGGGAGAGCGATGAAGGAGAGCGGAGAGAATAAAATCTCATGGGCCCGGCAGTACATGCCGGTGCTTGCTGCCATTCGCAAGGAGTTCGAAAGCGACCGCCCATTGAAGGGTCTTACCGTGGGCATGGCACTCCACGTGGAGGCAAAGACCGCGGTTCTCGCAGACACGCTCGCGGCGGGAGGTGCAGAGGTATACATCACCGGCTGCAACCCGCTTTCCACCCAGGATGATGTCTCAGAAGCGCTGAACACCCACCCCCATGTGCATTCCTATGCCAAGCGGGGAGTCGGTGTGCAGGAATACTATACAGCTATCGACCGGGTGCTCGATTCCCGCCCCCAGCTCACCATCGACGATGGGATGGATCTGATCCACCGTCTCCACACCTCCCGTCGGGATCTCCTGCCCCGGGTGATCGGAGGATGTGAGGAGACCACCACTGGCATCCACCGGCTCCGCTCCATGGCACGGGAGGGGAAGCTCGAGTTTCCCGTAATCGCGGTGAATGACACCCCCATGAAACGCCATTTTGACAATGTGCATGGCACCGGGGAGAGCTCGCTTGCCGCCCTCATGGTGACGACCAACCTCCTCATCGCCGGGAAACAGGTGGTGATCGCCGGCTATGGATTCTGCGGAAGGGGGCTTGCCCGAAAGGTAGCGGGTCTCGGAGGGCGGGTGATTGTGACTGAGGTGGATCCGAGAAAGGCGCTGGAAGCCTATATGGACGGGTATATGGTGATGAGCATGGATAATGCCGCCCTGGCGGGCGACCTCTTCATCACCACCACTGGTAACATTGGAGTGATCACCGAACGGCATATTCGGCGCATGCATGATGGGGCAATCCTCGCAAATGCTGGCCACTTCAACGTGGAGATCGATGTGAACTGGCTGGAGAATCATGGGGAGGAGATCATCCGCCGGGAGGGAATCACTACCTATCACGTGGAGGGGAAGGCGATCCATCTCCTTGCTGAGGGCAGGCTTGTGAACCTGGCCTCCCCGAAGGGAATGGGGCATCCTATCGAGGTGATGGATCTCTCATTTGCCCTGCAGGCGCTCTCTGTCCGGTACATCGCTGAACATGGCCGGAACCTTACCCCGGCGGTGCATGAGGTTCCGAAGGAGATCGATACCCGGGTCGCCCACCTGAAGCTCGCTGCCCTCGGACTCATTATCGACGAGCTCACCCCGGTTCAGAAGGATTACCAGGAAGCCTGGGACATGGGAACCTGACGGGCCGCAAACAGGTATTCCTGCGCATAACCCGCGTATTTGCCGAAATACTCCTGTCCGAAACGTCGGATGGCTTCGTTTCCCTTTCCCCGCAGGTCCGGATACCGTTCCTCCATGATCCGGTGGATCCAGACATCTACTGGGAAGGCCTCATATCTCTGGAAGGCGAAGAGAAGGATGCAGTCCGCCGCCTTGGGTCCAATCCCACGGAGCGTCATCAGCTCCTTTCGTGATTCCTCATACGATAGCGCCCGGATCCGATCCTCCCATCCTGTATCGGATGCAAGCCGGCACGCGGTATCCTCTAGGTAGGATCTTCGATACCCCAGCCGGCAGTTTTCGAGGGAGTCCAGACATCGGGAACGGAACGCCTTCGGATCCGGAAATCCGTAGTACTTTTCTTCTTCAGAGATCTTTTTCCCGAACTCTCGGGAGAGGGCCTCGATCCGTCGCTGGATGGTAGGGATATTCGAAAAGGTGGCGATCAGGTACGAGAGCGTGCATTCCCAGGGAGGTTGCTGTATGATCCGTAACCCGCGGTTCGATTCGATGGCTGCATGGATGGCAGTATCCCGGTCGATGGAGGCGAGGATCTCCGGCAGGTTCATATCCAGAGCAAAATAGTCTCGGATAACCTTCGGGGATGCGCCCCTAAAGGTGAGGGTGTTTCCGTCCTGGTGTATCCGAATGACCTGCGCCCCCACGATCCCCTGCCACCACCCGTTATCCTCTTTCTGCCAGCGAAAGACCTGTCCGCAGGAAAGAGTTTGATGGAGATCGAAGGGCTGATCCGGACGAAGGGTGAGTGTGCGCATGCGTACCCACATCTTGACCCGGACCTATCATCATTTTTATTACCCACGTCCACTATCTTGCATGGATATGACCCTGCGCCATGGTGCGCTGTTCACCATTCTCATCCTCGTTTGCATCGCATTCTCCACTGCCTGCATGAGTATA
Organism: Methanomicrobiales archaeon; assembly: GCA_028678885.1. Lineage (GTDB taxonomy): Archaea > Halobacteriota > Methanomicrobia > Methanomicrobiales > JACTUA01 > JAJRCM01. Next base: position 1,139 of record JAJRCP010000030.1, on the reverse strand, counting down.
GACTCTTATCCTCCACCGAATGGCTCGGGAACCAGCTATGTCGACTATCATCGCACCGGGGGGATCGCTGCCTTTGAGGATCACCTGGTCATCTATGAAAACCGCACCGCGACCGTGTCCCGCCGGGCCATCCCAGCCGAAAATATTACCACGAAGTTTTCTATCAACGAGACCGAGGCCACCAATCTGAATAATCTCTTCAGACAGGCGAAGTTCCTGGAACTGAAACATTTCTACCCTGCACCGTACGAAGGGGCAGATTACTTCACCTATGTTATTGACTATCGGGGATACCAGATCCAAACCGAGGATACCGGCGTCCCCAGCGAGCTCATCCCCATCATTGACGAACTGAACCATCTCGTCGTATCAGGTTGCGGAGGGGATGTCTGCCCCATTCCCTGAACAATGCAGTCGCGCTTTGCAGGGGACATCGGGGATTTCGGGAAATACGGCCTTCTGCGGGTACTCGCCCGCCATCCAATCCGCCTTGGAGTGATCTGGTATTATAATCCTGATGGATGTTCTGGCGGAGACCGGATTACCTACCTGAACCAGCCCGGACAGTACCGTCCCTGCGATCCGGAGCTGTTTGACCACCTCTGCACCTTCTCCCGAAGTGGTGACCGGAGCCTCTCCCGTATCCCTTCCTTGGGAATACTCCCGATGGATACGATATATTTCGATCATCCCGTTCCTCCTCTCCCGGCACGGAATACCTGGTGCAGAAATGCTCTACTATCGACTGAATCCTGCGACTTGGTATTTCTGGATCCCGATACCGGTCTCGCACCCTCCTCCATCCCGAAATCCCGCGTACTCTCCTGTCATTATGTGTATCCTGAAGAGATCATTTCCATCCGGGAACGGGGACAGAGTGTACTTATCTACCACCATCTCTCCAGGAGAGAGAGTGCAGAGAGTCAGATCCAGAGATGGCTAACAGTGCTGGGAGAAGATGCGTCCGGCCTCCGTTTTCACCGGGGAGGTTCCCGGATGTTCTTCTTCCTCCCTTCACCAGTTCACCGGCCGCTCTTGGAGGAACGGATCCGATCCTTTCTCACCAAATCACTCTGGAAGGAGCATTTTACCCGGTATCCAAGGTGAAGGTATTCATCCAGGATTAGATGGAATCCTAC
>JAJRCP010000029.1 GCA_028678885.1 Methanomicrobiales archaeon | reverse complement strand
ATTAGATCCTCGATCTTTGCGGTGGCAATAGGATCAAGGGCAGAACAGGGTTCATCCATGAGAATCACTTCCGGCTCCACCGCAAGGCAGCGGGCGATGCACAACCGCTGCTGCTGCCCTCCAGAGAGGCTGAGCGCTGGTTCATGGAGGCGATCCTGTACCTCGTCCCAGAGTGCGGTATTTTTCAAACTATTCTCCACGATATAATCGAGAATTTTTCGATCCCGTGCTCCATGAACCCGGGGGCCGTAAGCGACGTTTTCATAGATGCTCTTCGGAAAAGGATTGGGTTTCTGGAAGACCATTCCTATCTTTTCCCGGATTTTATACACATCCGCATCTTTGTCGTAAATATCGCTCCCCTTGAAAAGGACCTGACCGTTGATTCGGCAGGAATCGATTAGATCATTCATCCGATTGAAACACCGGATAAGGGTGGATTTCCCGCAACCCGATGGTCCGATGAGGGCACTTACCTTATTACGTGGGATCCGGATAGAGACGTCAATGAGTGCCTGTTTCTGGTCGTACCAGAGATTGAGATTTTTCGTCTCGAAGATCGTGTTTTCATCTATCATTACCGCACCTTCGCAATGTTGTAGCGTTGTCGCAGGAGAATCGCGAGGAGATAGATGGATAGCACTATCAAGAGGAGAACAAGTGCCGTACCAAATTTATTCACTGTTGCCCCGGGGACCGTCGTGGTGAGAATGAACAGATGATAGGGAAGGGCCATCACCGGGTCAAAGATAGAGGAAGGGAGAAATTTACTGCTGAATACCACGGCAGTAAACATGATCGGGGCAGTCTCACCCGCAGCCCGCCCGATACTCAGAATCGCTCACGTGAGGATACCAGGCATCGCAGGAGGCAGCACCACTCTCCAGGTTGTCTGCCATTTCGTGGCCCCAAGGGCAAAGCTACCCTCCCGGAATGATCGCGGGACCGATCGGAGTGATTCTTCGGTGGTACGGATGATGGTAGGGAGTACCATGAGGCTGAGCGTGATCTGGCCGGCGATGAGGGAGACCCCAAACTTCAAAAATAGAACCAGGAATGCAAAACCGAATAACCCAAACACAATGGAAGGGGTTCCGTTCAAGAGGTCGACACCTGCACGGATAAAATCGGTCATCCGGCCCTCACGGGTGTATTCGATGAGGTAGATAGCGGAAGCAATCCCGAGAGGAAGAGCAAAGAGGAGTGCCCCTCCCACAAGATAGATGGTTCCGATAATCGCGGGAAAGATCCCTCCGCTCCTCCCCAGATCCCGAGGAGACTGGGTCAGGAAATCCCAGCTAAGGGCACCCACCCCATTAATCAGGATTTCATACATGACCAGACCGAGAATGAATATGACACAAAGAACGCTGACGATGATCAGGGAAAACATCAATTTCTGTGCCATCCGTGGATGGAATAGTCTCCTCCGTGCCTGGTGCAGAAAAAAAGGTGAGGTAAATGCCTTGATGATAAACGCGATACCCGCGAGAAATGTGTAATATACATAGCCCATCCACCGGAGGAGCAGATAGCCACTTCTACGGAATACCGATGAGCGAACCATAAGAGAGTAAGCGATGAGGAATGGTGTGAGGGCAATTCGACACACTTTTTGCAGGTTTTCCCTAATCACTGCAGAGGCGGGGGTACGTGGGGAGGGAGCCTGGATCTTCCTGATTCGATTGATCACCAGACGGGCACCAAGATTGACGGTGAGGGTGATGAATAACAGAACGACTGCAACACCGAAAAGAGCGTGATAATGAGAGCTCCCGAACGCCACCTCACCCATCTCGATACCGAGTGTTCCGGTCAGGGTCCGGATCGGGGAGAATACGTTGTAGAGGGGCTCGGGAATGATGGCAGCATTTCCCGTAACCATCAGCACCGCCATGGTCTCCCCGATCGCCCGCCCTATGCCAAGGATGATGGCAGCAGTGATACCAGAAAGAGCACCCGGGATGATCACTCCACGGATGGTCTGCCAGTGATTTGCTCCCAAAGCAACACTTCCCTCTTTAAATTCCCGTGGCACCACACTGATTGCATCCTCTGCTACGCTGGTAATGGTGGGCAGTGCCATGATCGCGAGTAAGATGGATCCCGCGAGCCAGGAAGAACCGGATGGTTGATCGAAGAATACCCGTATCCAGTCGGTGAGAAGAATCAGTCCAAAGAATCCATAGACCACCGAAGGAATTCCTGCCAGCAGTTCAATGGCAGGTTTGATTAGCCCTTTCATGCGGGGTGACGCAATTTCTGCAACGTAGATGGCACTACCTAAGCTCAATGGAATAGAGATGATCATCGCCACCACCATGACAAGAATAGTTCCCGTAATCAGGGGTAGCATCCCGAATGCAGCAGGTTCACCGGTAGGATTCCAATCGGTCCCAGAAAGAACATTCCAGATCCCTTCGATCTGGAAGATTTGATAACCATCACGGAGGAGGAAAATGATAATGAAAAAAACGGCGAGGACAGCAACCATCGCACAGAGAAAAAGGGATTTCTCTACCAATCCCTCCAAGATCCTCTTTCCTCCAGGCACCTCCATTACCGGAATCCTGTTTTTTCCCTGTTTATGAATCTTGGGAATTTATCCGGTAATATGAATTTTGGAAAGCGGGATGTAGTCAACGCTCTCCACGATTTGCTGGCCATCCGGACTGAGAATATAGTCGATGAACTGTTTAGACAATCCTGCGGGCTGTCCTTTGGTGAGCAGATAGAGTGGGCGTGCCAATGGATAGGTTCCATTCCCGATGTTTTCAATGGTGGGCTGAATCGGGGTGCCATTGATATCAAGGTTTACGCCCTTAACCCCTGAAAGATATCCAAGACCCACATAACCAATGGCTCCTGGGGTCTGGGTGACCTTCTGCTGGACTCCACCGTTGGAGTTGAATTCTTCCTGTTTCTTCGTGAAGTTCTCTTTATTCATCACGCTCTCTGAGAGGTACGTCCGGGTACCGGATGCACTATCCCTGCCCACAACCACGATTGCCTGATCAAGTCCGCTCACATCCTTCCAGTTTGTAATAGTACCGTTGTAGATCCCACGTATCTGGGCGAGGGTCATATGACTGACCGGATTATTTGGATATACAATTACCACCAGGGCGTCCCACGCGATGGTATGTTTGACCAGATTGGGATAAGCAGATCTCTCTTCTGGAGTAAGGTCGCGGGAAGACATCCCAATGTCTGCAGTCCCTGCACCTGCCGCCGTCACCCCGACACTAGATCCTCCGCCACTAACTTGAATATCAGCATAGGCGTATTTTCCTTCAAACGCTTCCTTTGCTTTTTCTGCAATAGGAAGAACAGTCGTTGATCCAGTTACTGTAATCTTCTGGATCTGGGGGACCGTTGGTGTCTGAGATGGAGTTCCATTACTACCTACACAACCACT
>JAJRCP010000028.1 GCA_028678885.1 Methanomicrobiales archaeon | reverse complement strand
TGTAATATCACGATGGACTTCAGACTCTGCAGTATTGGTGCGGTATTTGTAAGAGCAATAAATGCGTCCGCAATATCTCGTAATTCAGTATCTTGTGATTCCCCAAGGGCTATCACGGGCGACCCTCGTGCTTTCACCTCTTTGATGTTGGAGATCATTACTGATCGGGTGATCCCTCCGGGGCAGATCGCTATCACCGGGGTTTTCTCGGTGAGCAGAGCAAAAGGTCCATGCTTTAATTCTCCGGCCGGGTAGGCCTCTGCATGGATATAGGAAATCTCCTTCATCTTAAGTGCACCTTCCATTGCTACCGGATAAAATGGACCCCGTCCGATATAGAAGATATTCTCCGCTTTTTTGCAGATGGCAACTGCGTCGGTGATATCCATAAGGAGGGTTTCTTCGATTATTCGATGTGCTTGAAGAAGTACAGAGTTCAGGGTGCCATCAGTCAGCATATTGGTAAGTTGTAGGAACACCGCCACTTGTGCGATAAAGGATTTCGTCGCTGCGACACTCATCTCCGGTCCCGCCTTCATATACAGAGTTTTATCGGCGATTCTCGTGATGGTACTGCCCTGGATATTGGTAATTGCGATAGTCGGGCAGTTATAGAGTTTTGCCTTCTGTAACGCAGCAATGGTATCAGCGGTCTCTCCCGATTGACTGATAGCGACGACCGCTCCAGAGATGGGTGGGGTATAATACTTGAATTCCGAGGCGAACTCTACCCGCACTGGCTTTCTGCAATATTCTTCCATCAGAGATTTCATCAAAAGTGCGGCATGGAACGACGATCCACAGGCGATTGCCGTCACCTGAGGCGAATCTCGGATTATTTTCAGGATATGTTCATCCTTGGCAATCCGAAAAGTCTCAAAGAATACACCTGGCTGCTCGTAGATTTCCTTCAACATGAAGTGTTCAAAACCACCTTTTTTGATCTCATCAGCGTGCCAGTTGACCCTCTCCACAGGCCTCTCAATTGTTTTTCCGGCATGAAGAATTTCGATCTTCGTTGGTGAGATGGTTGCCAGATCCCCATCCTCCATCACAATAATTCTCTCGGTATAGTCCAGAAGCGGGGTAATATCTGAAGCCGCAAACATCTCTCCGTCCCCAATACCGAGTACCAGGGGACTCCGGTTACGAACAGCGATGATTTGAGGTTCATTCTCCGCAAGAATAAGGAGCGCGTAGGAACCTTCCAAGTGCCGGATTGCCTCAACGACGGCTTTATAGATATTATCCTGGTAACAGGACTCAATCAGATGCGCTACTACCTCGGTATCGGTATCCGAAGAGAATGTGTGACCTCGTTTTATCAGATCCTTCTTCAATTCAAAATAGTTCTCAATCACCCCGTTATGGACTATCGCGATTCGACCGGTGCAATCAATATGTGGATGGGCATTCCGATCATCCGGTACTCCATGGGTTGCCCAGCGGGTGTGACTGATACCAATTGTGCCTGGCATTTTTAGCAATTCAATTGGAGCCTCTGATATTTTCCCCTTTTTTTTCTGGATAGTGATGTGGGTATCCAAGATCGCAATGCCGTAGGAATCATACCCTCGATATTCCAATTTTTTCAATCCTTCGATAAGGACCGGCGCCGCATCGCGATATCCGACATATCCGAATATCCCACACATCTTTACAACACCGAAGTTCCATCAGGAATGATAGAAGTGATCATCCGCCCACCCTGGATTTTTACATTATTACCTACGATACAATTGTTTAGGGTGGTAAAAGGTCCTGCTCGTACCCTGTCACCTATCACTGCCCCAAATTCCGCTTTCCATATCTCTCCATGGATGTCAAAGAGAGTCTCAGAAGGCCAAGTCGAGATATGATCCTCGAACGCACACCCCTCTGCGATCACGGTGTCCCGGATGGTGGAGTGGGGGCCAATGAGAGTATCGTCCATAATAAGGGATCCTGCGATATGAGAGTGTGATTCAACCCTTACCCGTGATCCAATACTGGTATAGGGCATTAAGCTGACGTGGGGCCCGATTTCACAATTGTCTCCGATGATCACTGGTCCCAGAATCACGGTATACGGATGGATAATGGTGCCCACTCCGATCCTAACGGATCCTTTGATGATTGCATTCCTACTGACCGTTCCCTCATATCGGGAGGAGATCTGTTTCAAGAGGTGGGCATTCATTGCAAGAAGATCCCAGGGGACAATTGCATCCTGCCAGTCGTCTGCAGGAATAGCTTTGATGCATTCTCCCCTCTCAATCATCAGGGTTAGGGCATCAGGAATCTCGGTTGTTTCGATATGCTCGAAAAATCGTTTCGTTAGGGAGAGAACCCCGGTACTCACCGTCATAGTCGGTGCGATAGCAGGTTTTTCGACAATACGAGTTACGTTCCCGTTTTCTATCTCAACTACCCCGAAATTGGTGGGTCGTTCATGCTCTTTCACGAGCATCGCGTTTCTTTCGCCCTTGATCTTCGCGATCGACCCGGGATTGATCCAGTTGTCGCCCGGGAGGACTATAAAATCCTCCTTGACATTTGATTCTGCACACTGTAACGCATGCGCAGTACCCAGTTGTTTATCTTGGACTACAACCTGTATTGGGATTTCAAGGGTGGCAAGATAGTTCATTACCTGTTCTCTTCTATATCCTACCACCACGATTATCGAACGTATGCCATTCTCCACCAAAGAATTTATCACATGTCCGATGATGGGCACATTTGCCACCGGGATCATCGCCTTCGGCCTGCTCCAGGTCAATGGACGGATCCTCGATCCTTCCCCCGCTGCAAGAATAACCGCCTGAACCATATCTCACCTGATAGAACTTTTCTCTCCATACACTCCATCAATTAGAGCGGCAGGTGCGAACTGCGACTCACTTCCCACCACTGATCCCACGTTGACAGAGCAATTGATCCCAAATTGAACTCGATCTCCAATAATTGCACCGAATTTCACCTTTCTCGTATCTTTTCCTGCCACATGCACGGAACCACGATCATGTCGCAGATTGGCAATCTTTGTACCTGCACCGAGATTACATCCATACCCGATAACACTGTCACCGATATAATTGAAATGCGGTGCATTGGTATGACCCATAATAACCGAATTTTTTATTTCTGTGCTATGGCCGATGTGACAGGAGTCACCGATAGCAGTAGAGCCCCGTATATAGGTGTGGGGCCCTATTCTGCAATCCCGGCCGATGATGCAGGGCCCTTCGATGTAGGTACCTGATCTCACGATGCTTCCTTCGCCGATGATCACGATCCCGTGTATGGTGACATTTTCTTCGATGGATCCTTCGTTCGAGGAGATACCTTCAGAAAGGAGTGCCGAGTTTGCGTCCAATAAATCCCAGGGAAATCCGATATCGCACCAGTAACTTAGGGGGTGGGCATGCAGTTCATGCCGGTCGATATAAAGGTAGAGCGCATCGGTAAGTTCATACTCTCCTCGTTCGGAAAGCTGGATTGATTGTAAAGCGTGGAAAATATCTGGATCAAGAATATAAGCTCCGGCATTGATAATGTCCGATGAGGGGACTGGGGCCTTTTCTTCTAGCGAGATAACACAACCATCTCTGATTCTGACCGTACCGTAATCATCGGGATGATCACTACGGAAGGTGGCCATACACGGTGCATCTGCTTGAATGAGCTCCTCCAGGTCTTCCTTTTTCAGGATCATATCACCATTGAGGAGGAGAAATCGCTCCTTAAGGAGACCTGATACAGACCGCAGCGCATCTCCGGTACCACGCTGACGTCTCTGCGTGCTATACTGCAGGGTTACTCCCAAACGCAAACCATCACCGAAGTACGTTCGGATAACGTCTTCTCCATAGCCTACTACAAGGAGGATATCGGTGATACCAGCATCACCTACCGCACGGATTAGGTGCTCAAGTATGGGGCGATTGGCCACCGGGATCATTACTTTCGGGATACGGGAGGTCAGCGGTCGCATCCTTTTTCCTTCACCGGCAGCAAGAATGACACACTTCATGTCATACTCCCTTCAACTTTTTCATCTGCACTTTTACCATGTCTTCTCCTTCATCCAGGAGCTGTTTTGCTCTTTCAGATGTTTTTCCTTCCACAGTAATCCGGATCTTCGGTTCGGTGCCACTCGCACGGATCAGGATCCAGCCATCATCTTTCTCCAGTCGAATGCCATCCGTGGGGATTGAAGCACCCAGCGCGGCAAGTACCGGGAAATGAGCATCAGAGTGGATGGATGTGCGCCGGAGGAAAAGATGCGGCATTCGGTCAATTTCTTCAGCGATATTCCATTCAGTGGCTATCTCACAGAATAATGCCGCGGTATAGATACCGTCGGGGCAGAGCGAAATCTCCGGAAATATCCATGTACCGGAGGGTTCGGCGCCGAAATCCCCCCATTCACGGAGCATTTCCGATACGTACGCGTCACCTACGGGAGTGCGACGTACCTCGGCAATCTCTTCAATGGCCATGGATGCATCCATCGTGGTGACTACCTGTTTCTTTCCAAGGTATGAGGTTAAAAGCATCATCATATGATCACCACTGATCCATCTCCCACTTGAATCGACAGCAACCATCCGATCTGCATCACCATCGTGTACAATCCCGCAGGATGCCTGTACCTCACGAACGAGTTGAGGAAAGTAGGGGAGGTTGTCGGGAAGGGGTTCGGACGGGCGTGAGAATCTTCCTGTTGGATTACAGTTTAGAGGGATGACCTGAACCCCCATTTCTGCCAGGAGATTGGGGGTCACCTCGCTCCCGGCTCCATTTCCACAGTCCACAATCACCCGCAGTGGGGCCTGACATGTCACCCGACCTAGGATAGCCGCGGTGTGAGGTGATATTGCATTAAAGGGTAGCTCGCGACCTTGTTTATCCCAGTTACTCCATTGCGGTTGTTCCAAGAGCACTTCGATATCATCCTGTTGGGTCCGGGTAAAAGAAGAGCCGTCGGGGTTGAATAACTTGATGCCATTATATTCTTCCGGGTTATGGGACGCAGTGATCATTCCCCCTGCATCCACCAATCTTGCACCGTAGGCAATTGTCGGAGTGGGGGCAAGTCCTGCCTGGAAAACGTCTGCTCCTGCTGCCAGGAGGCCCCCTACAAATCCCTGGAGCAGCAGGGGACTCGTGTTACGGGTGTCTCTACCCACAATGACCTCTGTCGTGCATCGGGCAAGGGCGGCTCCGGTAAGATATGATACCCTCAGCAGATCATGTCCGAATTTCATCCGGATTCCAGAAGATCCAAAGAGCATCATGGAGTATTCGAATCTATAAGATAAGTAGATAATCACCGGCCGTACGGACACCAGTGCTCAGAATTTATGAGAGAACAGAAACCCGGAAACGAAGGTCCCAGAAAAATCATGCGCTTTTTCCCGTGATAATGATCGATAAGGGACGTGGTCGATTCGGCGATAGCGCCGTTAGCCACTACAAGTATGATGTCCGCGAGTTCCGGATCTTCCACGAGCTGGGTTGCAAATTCATGCGAAATAACTGGAGAACTGCCAATGCAGGCAACCCGGAGTGCCCCAGTAACTTCATGGAGCCCCATGAGGCAGGGTTCATATTCCTCTGCACGACATGCATGCAGCTTCCGGGCCAGACATAAAAATCCACCTGCAGCGTTAAGGATAGCAAGAGCAGCCGTTCTTTCTTCCGCACTCTGAAGGGTAGATCCGTACATGAAGGAGATCCGGGTTGTAGCTTGGATAGGGAAATTGGTCATCACCTGCCCGTATCCGCCTCCGAAATGAGCCTCGATGCATACGCCACGCTCGTACTGGCATCGTGGTGTGTCCGGATTCCTTCGCAGCGTCACGATCCCATCCTCACAGCCACTTCCTTCCAGAAGAAGGCGGAGCTTTCCCGTCGCCTCAGCGAGGAGGTTCATGTACCTGCACTCCTGCAAAGGATCACCCGGGCGGGTGCACCTTCCCGCCCCTGCAACCGTAGGGGTAAGGCAACCAGCCAGTACGATCCTTCATCAACGTCCGAGAGATCAAGCAGTTCAATGATCACTGTGTTTCGTGAAAGAAGAGCCCGGTGGACTGATCCATCACCAGGATACTCTTCTATTGAAGGTGAATCAATGCCCACGCAGACTATTCCTCGATCGGTAAGAGCTTGTGCAGTTTGTAAAGAGAGATGGGAAAATTCTTCTCCAAAATTACCTTTCTCTGATGCAGTTGTGTGGAGAAGGATCCGGGTATGTTTCTTCATACGAGGAATGACATGGTGGGGTTCGATCCTCATTGGTGAACCCCTCATATCAAGCACAAGGCAGGGACCGATCAG